>JADGON010000438.1 GCA_017882945.1 Acidimicrobiia bacterium
AGCCCGGCAGGACCGCGGCTCGGAGTCGTTCGACTCGAGCTGCCTAGTCCTCGTCGTCTGCGTCGCGCGTCCGAGGGATCTCGGCGGCAGGCGTGCCCGCGAGCTTCCCGTAGACGTGCTCCGGGATGCGCAGGACCTTGTGGCGCACCACCTCGTCGGCAAGGGAGAGCGTCCGGTGCAGCTCGTCCATCGCTGCGGGCTCGGCCTTCGCCTGCAGGACCACGTAGTAGCCCTCCCAGCGGTGCTTCACCTCGTAGGCGAACCGTCGCTTGCCCCAGAAGTCGATCTGGCCCTTTTCGGCGCCCTTCGACTCGATGAGCTGGACGGAGCGGTCGACTGCAGATCGGATGATCTCCTCATCCAGGTCCGCGTCGAAGATGATCATGACCTCGTACGGCCGCATGGGCTCGTACCTCCTTCGGACCGCAGCCCGAGCTGCGGGCTCCTCGGATCGCCCTCGTTCAGGACGCCAGGAGCAGGGTGATGGGACACGCGCACCCGGAGGTGCACGAACCGCGGAGGCTAGCAGACACTTCGATCGGACCTATCGGCGTGAACGCTACCCAGCCGGTGGGACAGCTACCGCCGAGGGCTCTGAATAGAGGTCGAAGGCCTCACCCATCTGATCGGTCATGTGGTAGGTCTCTTCGCTCGAGGGGAACGTCCCCGACCGGACGTCCTCGACGAACTGGCCCACCGCGGCGGTGGCGATCCCCCGCAGATCGGCGTAGCGGCGCACGAACTTCGGCAGGTTCCGGTCTTCGAGCCCGAGGATGTCGTGGTACACGAGCACCTGGCCGTCACAGTGCCGGCCGGCACCGATGCCGATCGTCGGAATCGCGATGGCGTCGGTGACCATGCGGGCGACGCCGTCCGGGACGCACTCGAGGACGACCGCGAAGCACCCGGCTTCGGCGAGCGCGACCGCGTCGTCGACGATCCGGCGGGCCGAGTCCAGCTGCTTGCCCTGCACGCGGAACCCGCCCAACGCGTGGATCGACTGCGGGGTGAGGCCGAGGTGACCCATCACCGGGATCTCCGCATCGAGGATCGCGCCGACCGCGTCCAGCCGCTTGCGACCCCCTTCGAGCTTCACGGCACCCGCTCCCGCACGCACGAGCGCGGCGGCGTTGCGCACGGTCTCCTCGCGGGACACGTGGTAGCTGAGCCACGGCAGGTCGCCGACGATCAACGGCCGCGGGCGCACCCTCGCGACGGCACCGACATGGTGGACCATGTCGTCGGTGGTCACCTGCAACGTGTCGTCGTACCCGAGCACGACCATCGCGAGGGAGTCGCCGACGAGGATCATGTCGGCCCCTGCCGCGTCCACGACGCGCGCGGACGGCGCGTCGTACGCGGTCACCATCACGAGCGGCGCGCCATCGCCATCGCGCAGCGCCCGCTTGCGCGCCGTGATGTCGGGCGCGCTCATCGGACGCATCCGAGCCGTGGAAGAACCCGTGGTCATGTCTGACCCTCCGCCGTCCAGGGCACACACGGCTCCCGGCAGCACCCGACAGGGTATCGGGCCGTGCGGCGAAGGGCTACCTCGGCGAAGGGAACGCGCCGTCCGGCCTACGCTCGCCTGCGTGACCGACCGAGCCTGCGAGAACTGCGGGATGCCCGACGAGGAGCTCGTGCTCGTCCGGCGGGTCTACGTCACGCCGGAACGTTGGGACAGCCCCCAGGCCGAGGCGCGGGAAGTGGGCGATCCCGAGCTGTGGTGCATCTCCTGTTGCTCGCAGTACCCGCACGTCCCGTTCGACGAGGACGAAGAGGCGGCCACGGACTGACCGCCGGAGGGCCCCGACCACGCCGCGGTCCCGAGGTCGCCCTCCGGAGACCCTCGGCGAGGCACCGCCGGAGGGCCCCGACCACGCCGCAGTCCCGAGGTCGCCCTCCGGAGACCCTCGGCTAGGCAGTGTGGCGGCGGCCGTGCAGCTCCCGGGCACCGAGGTGGTTCCAGCGGCAGTCGGTGCAGACCTCGACGACGTAACGGTCGAACTCGTCGTGCTTGGCCCGGAGCTTCTCGAGCTCACCCGGATGCGAGAGGCAACGCCCGTTCGCCTGGCGGAGCCCGTCGCCGTACACGTAGGACACGTAGTAGAGGTCGCGCCCGTCGCACACCGGGCATTTCCTGCCGGCGCGCTCCCCGACGTTGCGGGCCGCCCGCACCAGCTCCGGATGGGCGTCGCACACGTCGTTGCGGCTCCGGACGCCGCGCTTCAGATCCCTCAGCACGGCCCGTCGAGCGAGCGCATAGTTGGTACCCCTGGGCACGCAGGCAGTGTAGGCAGCCCACTTCCCTTCCGGCGCCGCACTCGCCGCCGGCGTCTTTGCCAACCGGGACTCGGTGTGCAATACTCTCGCTCGATATATCGAATCGATATATCGAGGTTCACAAATTGGGCGCTTGGGTCAAGCACCGCGAAGCTCGCCGCCCTCGGCCGCCTGACCTCTCGGGGTCCGGAGACTGGCCGGAGATCTCGAAGAAGAGGAGCCGAACCGGGTGTTGGAGCTGGCCATCCTGGGGTTGCTGCAGGAGCAGCCTCGGCACGGATACGAGCTGAAGAAGCGGCTGAGCGAGACGCTCGGCTCCTTCTGGGGGATCTCGTTCGGCTCGCTCTACCCCGCGCTGCGCCGGCTCGAGCGCAACGGTGCCATCGAGGTCGTCGACGGCCGCGCGCCCGCGGCCGAGGGTTCCGGAGCCGCGATGCCCGCCACCGGATCGCTCAAGGGCGAGGCGGCCGCCGCGCGCCTGCGCCTGGTGCCGGCGCCGACGAGTCGACGCACCCGCAAGGCCTACCGGATCACCCCGCTCGGCCAGGAGCAGTTCCTCGCGCTGCTGACCGCCGACGACGGCGCCGACGACGAGCGCCTCTTCTCCCTCAAGCTCACGTTCTGCCGGTTCCTCGACCCCGAAGCGCGCCTCGCGTTCCTCCGGCGTCGGCGCACCGAGCTCGCGGACCGGTTGGCCCGGGCGAGCCGCCACCGCGGCCCGGCCGTGGACCGCTACACGCGCTCCCTCTTGGACCACCGCAACCGATCCACCGAGCGTGACCTCGAGTGGATCGACGATCTGATCGCAACCGAACAGCACACGCCCGACGGCGGAGGCCCCAATGCCGCCCCGAGCGCACCCGAACAGGAAGGAGCGACCGCATGAGCGGTGCCCGTCAGAAGATCCGAGTCGCCATCGCCGGTGTCGGCAACTGCTCCAGCAGCCTGCTGCAAGGCGTCGAGTACTACCGCACGGCCGATCCCGCAGAGTCCGTTCCCGGGCTGATGCACGTCGAGCTCGGCGGGTATCACGTCGGCGACGTCGAATTCGTCGCCGCGTTCGATGTCGACGCCGCCAAGGTCGGCCTGGACCTCGGCAAGGCCGTCTTCGCGGGCCAGAACAACACCATCCGCTTCGCGAGCGTCCCGGAGACCGGCGTGCTCGTCCAGCGTGCTCCCACCCTCGACGGCCTCGGCAAGTACTACCGCCAGACCGTCGAGGAGAGCCCGGCCGAGCCCGTCGACGTGGCGCAGGTCCTGCGCGACTCGAAGGCCGATGTGCTCGTCTCGTACCTGCCCGTCGGCTCGGAGGACGCGCAGAAGCACTACGCACAGTGCTGCCTGGACACCGGCGTGGCATTCGTGAACGCGATTCCCGTGTTCATCGCGAGCGACCCGGTCTGGGCGAAGAAGTTCACCGACGCGGGTGTGCCGATCGTCGGCGACGACATCAAGAGCCAGGTCGGCGCGACGATCGTCCACCGCATCCTCGCCCGCCTCTTCGAGGACCGCGGCATGGTCCTCGACCGCACGTACCAGCTGAACGTCGGCGGCAACATGGACTTCAAGAACATGCTCGAGCGCGAGCGGCTCGAGTCCAAGAAGATCTCGAAGACCCAGGCGGTCACGAGCCAGCTCGACCACGGCATCGAGGCCGACGACGTGCACATCGGTCCGTCGGACCACGTCCCGTGGCTCCAGGACCGCAAGTGGGCCTACATCCGGCTCGAGGGTCGCAACTTCGGCGACGTGCCGTTGAACCTGGAGCTCAAGCTCGAGGTCTGGGACTCCCCGAACTCGGCCGGCGTGATCATCGACGCGCTGCGCTGCGCCAAGCTGGCCAAGGACCGCGGCATCGGCGGTCCGCTCGAAGGTCCGTCGGCGTACTTCATGAAGTCGCCGCTCGTGCAGCACCACGACGACGAGGCGTTCCGGATGGTGGAGGAATTCGCCAACGGGTCGTAGGGTGCGCGCATGGAAAACGACGCGCTAGCGCGCTTGCTCGGCTCGGTTCGGGGCAAGCGCGTGCTCGAGCTCGGTTGCGGGAACGGTGACGCCGCGGTTCGGTTCGTCCTCCAGGGCGCGACCGTGATCGGGGTCGACAATTCCGCGGCAAGCATCGCCGAGGCCCGC
>JADGON010000108.1 GCA_017882945.1 Acidimicrobiia bacterium
CATCATGTTCGTGATCGACGCGACGGGGAGCATGGGCGACGAGATCGAGCAGCTCAAGGCGAACGTCGTGTCGATCTCGGAGCAGCTCTCCCAGCTGTCGACGAAGCCCGCCGTTCGCTTTGCCATGACGGTCTTTCGCGACCGTGGCGACGCGTTCGTCACGCGGACCTTCGACTTCACGAGTGATGTCGCCGCATTCCAGGCTGCATTGCGCGGGGTGCAAGCGGATGGCGGCGGCGACACGCCCGAATCGGTGAACGCGGCGCTCGCAGACGCGATCCATAAGCCGGCTTGGCGCGGCGGCGACACGGTCAGCCTCGCGTTTCTCATCGGGGACGCGGCACCCCACCTCGACTACCCGGGTGACGCCGACTACGCGGTCGAGGTCTTCGAGGCGGCCAAGCGGGGGATCAAGATCGAGCCGATCGCATCCAGCGGGCTCGACGACCAGGGTGAGTACATCTTCCGCCAGCTCGCCCAGCTGACCGGTGGTCGCTTCAGCTTCCTCACCTATGGCGCGGCAGGCGCGCCCGAGCCGGGCGACGCGACCACGACCCACGTCAAGGGCTACTCCGTGCTCTCGCTCGACGATCTCGTGGTGCGACTCGTGGGTGAGGAGCTCGGGCCGCTCGCGCAGTGACCAGTTCGCTGGTTGCTACGGCAGCTGCGACGACACCCAGCGTTCGAGCGCGGGACCGCTTTCGAACGAGGAGATGAGCGCGTAGCGAGGCTCGGTCCCGTTGTGCACGACGACGTGCCAGAGCCGTTGGGTGTCAACGACGAACTGCGAACCACCGTGAAGTGGCACACGGATCTCGGTGGCCGGGTCGGGAAGACCATCTGCTCCGGACTCCATGAGCAGCATGTAGCTGTCCGGGTTGTCGGTCAGCTCGAGCCACGACCGGACGACCCAACCCTGGTCGTCCGGGTTGAAGCGGTTGTTGTCGTCGCGATGGAAGCTCCGCATCGCAGTCGCGTGGTCCTGAGGCTCCAGCTTGATGGTGCGCACCCGACCGAAGTTCGCGCCGACGCTCTCCACGTACCGCTTGATCGCCGGGCACCGCGCCGCGTTGCTCGTGAAGATCGCGTTCTTGTCCGGGCGCTCGTTGCCCTGGTTCCAGAAGCCGCGGCAGTCGAGCTCGCCGTCGGCGGTGGCGATCGGCGCGAAGTTGGTGTCGCCGCCGCTCTTCCAGTCGAGGTACTCGAGGTCGAGGTACTCGTGGGCCGGCACGGGGTCGGTGAGCGTACGGAGCACGACCACGCCGCGCTCGCGCATCACGTCGAGCCGGGGGTGCGGGGTATCGAGCGGGATCTCGACCGACCAGTGCTCCTGGTTCGGCCAGAACGGCTTTGCCGATTCGACGGGGGAGGTGGCCATGCGAACCAGTGTAGGGACGACCCCCGCTCGGGTTCAGCATTCTCGCCCCCGGCGGCGTCAGTTCAGCCCGCTGATGCCGCTCCCGATGAGCTTCGCCCCGAGCACGAGCAGCACCACCATCATGATCACCGCGTTGTGGCCGCCCATGAGATCCTTGATCGATGCGAGCGGCTTCGTCGCGCGGCTCCCGCCGAACATGAAGAACACCACCGGGCCCGCGACCGTGAGGGATCCGATGACGACGAAGACCGCGACTGCGATCGCGCTGTCGGTCGTCCCGAGGCCGGCCTGCGCGATGGACGCGGCTGCCGCGAGCGTAAGCGCGAGATTCTTGGGGTTGACGCCGGACAACAGGGCCCCGAACACGAACGAGCGACCGGGGGTGAACGTGTCGATCGCGGCCATCCATCTCGGGAGGGTCGGCTCTTCCCCCTCCTTGGGGCGACCCCGCCACTGCTTCAACGCCATGAACAGGAAGACCACCCCCAACGCGAGCTTGATGACATCCAACGCGTCACTGGAGCTCTTGTCGCTGTCGGCACCGCCGGCGACGACGAGCACGATCACGCTGACGACCACGAGGCCGAGCACCCAGCCGAGTGTGAACGCCGGCCCGTTCACACGCGCCTTCGGCGTACCGAGCATGAGGATGACCGCGACGATCGGGACGGGGCTGAGCGCGACGCCGACCGCGAGGGGCAGCAGATCTCCGATGGCTTGGCTCAGCACGTCGTCTCCATCTCGCTGCCGTGGCCCGGGCATTCTGCCTTGCCCCGCACCATCCGAACGGGGATTGGCCGGCTGCGGAAGAGTCGGGCGGTGACGACGGAGGTCGAAGACGCAGGCCTGGTGCAGGACGCGGCGTGCAACAACGCCGAGCTCTGCGACCTCGTCTGTCGCGGGCACGGGCTCGACGGAGTCTTCGCCGACGACGCCTGGACCAGCCATCGGCGGACCCCGCAGCTCTACCCGGACGCGGTGACGCTCGACCCTTCCGCAGCCGCCGGCCCGGTGCTCGCGCGGATCGACGCGACGACCGGTGCGTCCGTGAAGGACAGCTTCGGGACGCTGGACCTCGCGCCCGACGGGTTCCGGATCCTGTTGGCGGCCGAGTGGATCTGGCGTGCCGGGGGTCTTCCGGAGGGCGCCGGCGTGGATCCTGCTCCCCGGTGGTCGGTGGTCGCGCATGCACGCGGGCTCTCGGCGTGGGAGGTCGCCTGGAACGGAGGTGGCGGGTCGGTGGGGCGGTTCCCGCCGATGCTGCTGGAGCACCCCGAGCTCGTCTTCCTGGGCAGCGAGGTCGACGGGGTCATCGTCGGCGGCGCGATCCTGAACCGCAGCGCGCACGTCGTCGGAGTGTCGAACGTCTTCGCTCGGGCGGGCGTGCTCGGTCCGGTGTGGCCGTCGCTCGTCGCCGAGATCTCGAGGCGGTTTCCGGACGTCGCGATCGTGGGCTACGAGTCGGGGGCCGCGCTGGATGCAGCGCGTCGCTCCGGCTTCCGATCGATCGGCTCA
>JADGON010000439.1 GCA_017882945.1 Acidimicrobiia bacterium
AGCGCGACACTGGCGCACCCGTAGGTCCACGCGGCGACGAGCGCCAGGGTGCTGTGTGCTGCGTGGACGAGCGCGGCGAGCCCGACCAGGGACGCGCAGAACGCGACCTCGTGGAGCCGGCCGCGCAACCGGGGACGGCTCGGTGGATCGAGCGCAGCGGGCGATGGGCCGGAAACCGTCATGACCCCCACAGGTGTAGCAGGTCGACCCCGGCGCCCCCTTGTCGTGCATCCCCTCGTCGTCCATCCCTGGTCGGGCATCGGGCCCTTCGGCCCTAGGCCCGTGGCCGGCATCGGTGCAGGCTCGCACCATGCGCGTGGTCGAAGGGCTCGTGACGAGGTGATGGGCGCGCTGCTCGCGACGCGCACCGGTCCGACGCTGCAGGCCGAACGGCTCGTGCGCGACGCGTCGCAGTTCAAGTGGTACGCCGTCACCCTGCTCGTGGTCGTCATGTTGGCCTACGCCAACGAGGTCGAGCGCGGACGCCTCGACATCGTGGCGGCCGGCTTGGCCGTGTGGTTCGCCGACTGGTTCAACGAGATCGTCAACGCGCTCGTGTTGCACGGCACGAACCGCGCGCCGTTGTGGGCGACGACCGGGCCGACTGCGTACCAGTTCCTTGTCGGCCTCAACGTCGAGATCTGTTTCATGTTCGCCCTCGCGGGCATCATCTACGCCAAGTTCCTCCCCCGAAGCCGAGCGGTCCGGGTGCTCGGCCTTCCCAATCGCGTCGCGGTCGGGCTCGGGCTCTCGTTGGTGAGCGTCGCGGTCGAGTTGTTCCTCCACTCGACCGGAACCTTCCACTGGGAGTACTGGTGGTGGAACGTCGCGTCGTTCCCCGTGATCGTCGTCTTCGGGTACCTCTGGTTCTTCCTCTTCGCCGCCTGGGTGTTCGACGCGCCGAGTCAGACCGCGCGCTGGCGGCGGGTCGGCGGCCTCGCGGCGATCGACGTCGCTGCCGTGGTGGTCTTCGGCGTCGCGCTCGGCTGGCTCTGACGATCGATGCCGGGGAGTCGCCGGTCGGGCCGGGTTCGTTACCCGGTGACCGTCACCGGCAGGTGCTTCAGCCCGTTGATCCAGCTCGATCGCAATCGGGCGGGATCGCCGGCGCGCTCGACGGAATGGGTGTTCGCGAGCAACTCGTCGAGCAGCACCGTGATCTCGAGCCGCGCGAGGTGCGCGCCGAGGCAGTAGTGGGGGCCGCCTCCACCGAACGACACGTGGGGGTTGGGGGATCGGGTGATGTCGAAACGGTGCGGGTCGGCGAACACGCTGTCGTCGTAGTTGGCGGACAGGTAGTAGAGGGCGACCGGGTCGTTCTCGCGGATCGTGACGCCGTGGAGCTCGACATCGCAGGTCGCGGTGCGCCGGAAGTAGACGATGGGTGACGACCAGCGGATGATCTCGTCGGCCGCGCTCCCCGCGAGCTGCCGTTGCGACCGGAGCAGCTGCATCTGCTCGGGGTGATCGAGGAGCGCGAGCATCCCCTGCGACATGGCGGTGCGCGTCGTTTCGTTGCCGGCGACGGCGAGTGCGAGCACGAACACTTCGAACTCGTGCGCGCCGAGCGCGTCGTCGTCGACCTCGGTGATGAGCTTGGTCACGATGTCGTCGAGCGGCTCGGCGCGGCGTTGCTCGGCCAGCTGCGTGGCGTACGTGTAGAGCGCGGTTGCCGCGACGAGCGACGCGTCGGGGCTGTCGGCGAACTCCGGGTCGTTGCCGCCCGAGATCGTGTTCGTCCACGCCGTCACCTGCGGCCGGTCCTCGACGGGGACGCCGAGCAGCTCGGAGATCGCGTACGCAGGCAGCGTGCTGGCGACTTCGGTCACCCAGTCGAACGTTCCCTGCTCGAGCACCCGGGCGAGCACGCTGCGCGCCGCTTGCCGGTAGCTGGTCTCGAAGTGGGAGATGGCGCGCGGCGTGAACCCGCGGTTGACGAGTCGGCGGAGTCGGGTGTGCTCGGGCACGTCGGTCTCGATGATCGTGCGGAACAACTCGCGCTCCTCGAGCGACTGCATGTTGAGGAACACGCCTCCGCGCTGTGACGAGAACCGGTCGACATCACGATTGGTGGCCTGCACGTCGGCGTGACGCGTGAGGGCCCAGAAGTCGGGTACGGAGGCATCGTCGGAACGGTGCCAGAACACGGGCGCCTCGCGCCGCAACCACTCGAACTGCTCGTGCGGGATCCCTGCGATCCACTGATCGGGGCTGATGAGATCGATGTCCATCTGCGCTACCTCGCGACGTCCGGGCTCGGCGTCCGTCCCGGCGGTGTTGTTCGAATCACGAATGTGCGCCGTGCTCGAGTCGGTCGACGGTCTCGATGTACTCCTCGACGAGCTGGTACATCACGTCGCGCACGGGGCGCACCTCGTTCATGCGACCGACGATCTGGCCGACGGGCGCGAACGCGAGGTCCTTGCGTCCCGAGCGGGCGATGCGCGCGTTGGCCTCGGACGTGAGGATGTTCTGCAACGGCATGCCGAGCGGACCCGGACCGGTGTCGCCGGTCCACGCGTCGGTCCACTTGTTGCGCAGCATGCGCGCCGGCTTGCCGGTGTAGCAGCGCGAGCGAACCGTGTCGGCCGACGTCGCGTCGAGGTAGGC
>JADGON010000109.1 GCA_017882945.1 Acidimicrobiia bacterium
CCTTCAGGGCGCGACCGTGATCGGGGTCGACAATTCCGCGGCAAGCATCGCCGAGGCCCGCGCCGCCGCGGAGCGCGCCGAGGTGAGGCTCGAGCTGCACGCCGGTGATCTCGCCGATCTCGCGTTCCTGCGCGCGGACTCCGTGGACCTCGCGTTCAGCGACGGCTCGCTCGCGCAGGTGGCGGATCTCGGTCGGCTCTTCCGACAGGTCCACCGCGTGCTGCGCCACGGTGCCGCGTTCGCCTTCTCGCTACCGCACCCCGTCGCGCTCGGGACCGAGACCGAGACCGCACCCGAAGGCGCGCTCCCGCTCGGTCGCACGTACCTCTCGCGTTCCTACTTCGACAGCTCACCCATCGAGGTCGGGACGGACGGCGAGTCGCTCCTCCTCACCCGCCACACGCTGAGCGAGGTCTTCACCGGGCTCACCCGAACGGGCTTCCGGGTGGACACGCTGCTCGAGCCCGAACCCAACCGCGGCCAGGGCGGCCGGGCACTCCTTCCCGCGACGGTGGTGTGGCGCGGGCGCAAGGAAGGCTCGTGAGCTCGAGCACGCACCGCTACCGCGCGGTCGGTTCGTGGACCGGCTCGACCGCCGTCGGCTACGACAGCTACGACCGCGCGCACACGCTCAGCTGCCCGCCGGCTCCCGGCGAGCTCACGATGAGCGGGGACCCGGCGTTCCTCGGCAACCCGGGCCGGCTCAACCCGGAGCAGCTCCTGCTCGCAGCGGTGGTCTCGTGCCAGCTGCTCTCCTTCCTCGCCGTCGCGGCCCGCGCCCGCGTCGACGTGCGCGGCTACGAGGACGACGCCGAGGCGGACATGCCCGAGGACGACAAGCCGATGCGCATCACCGCCATCCGGCTGCGCCCCCGCATCACCGTCGCGCCCGGAACGGACCCGGAGAAGGTGCACAAGCTGGTGGGTCTCGCCCACGAGCACTGCTTCATCGCGAACTCGCTCACGAGCGAGATCGACCTGCGCGCCACCATCGTCTCGGACTGACCCCCGCTCGCCGTCCGTGGATCACGCGGATTCGATGCCGCGCTCGCGGGCCCACGCGGCCAGTCGCTCGTATGCATCGGCTTCATCGATCGGGCCCTCGTCCAGCCGGGCTTCGAGGAGGAAGTCGAGCGCGTCGCCGATGACCCGTCCGGGCGGCACCCCGAGGAACTCCATCACCTGGCGGCCGTCGAGCGGTGGCCGGATCGCCTTCAGCTCCTCCTCGGCCGCGAGCGTGACGATGCGCGCCTCGAGATCGTCCATCCGCCGTTCGAGCGCGCGAGCCTTGCGCTCGTTGCGCGTCGTGCAGTCACAGCGCTGGAGCTCGTTGAGCTGATCGAGCAACGGTCCCGCGTCGCGCACGTACCGGCGCACCGCGCTGTCGGTCCAGCCCATCGCGTACGTGTGGATCCGCAGGTGCAGGTACACCAGCTGCGTGACGTCCTCGACGACGTGCTTGGGATACCGGAGCGCGGTGAGCCGCTCCCGCGCCATGCGTGCACCGACCACCTCGTGGTGATGAAACGATGCGCGGCCGTGCTCGAACGAGCGCGTCTTGGGCTTGCCGACATCGTGGAGCAGCGCGGCGAGGCGCAGCACCAGATCAGGGCTCACCTTCTGGACGACGGCGATCGTGTGCGCAAGCACATCCTTGTGATGATGGATCGGGTCCTGCTCCAGCTGCATCGCGTTGAGCTCAGGCAGGAACTCGTCGGCGAGGTTGGTGCGAGCAAGGAACCACAGGCCGGGCGCGGGATCGTCCACGACCAGCAGCTTCGACAGCTCGTCACGGACTCGCTCCGCGCTCACGATCTCGAGCCGGCTCCGGTACTCGACCACCGCCGCGAGCAGCTCGGGCACCGGCTCGAGCCCGAAGCCCGCGATGAAGCGCGCGGCCCGCAGCATCCGGAGCGGGTCGTCGGTGAACGACACGTCCGGCGCGATCGGCGTCCGCAAGCGGTGTTCGGCGAGGTCGACGGCGCCGTTGAACGGATCGACGAGCAACGGTTCGGGCAGCCGCAACGCCATCGCGTTGACGGAGAAGTCCCTCCGGGAGAGATCGGTCTCGATGTCCTCACCGAAGACCACCTCCGGCTTCCGGCTCTCCGGGTGGTACACGTCAGACCGGAACGTCGTGACCTCGCACGCGACATCGTCGACGATGGCACTGACCGTTCCGAACCGCGCGCCGACCAGCACGACGCCGTGCCCGATCGTCCGCAGCAGCTTCTCGATCACCTCGGGTCGGGCGTCGGTCGCGAAGTCGTTCTCCGGCCCGTCCGCGCGGCTGCGTCCCACGAGCGCGTCGCGCACGGAGCCGCCGACCAGGTAGCACTGGTAGCCCGCATTCGTGAGCGCGGCCGCGACGCGCTGCGCCGGCGAGTCGGGCGCGAGAAGCGGCTCGAGCCGCGGCGGGATGTCGCTCATCGCGACCATTGTGACCGGGCAGGAGCGCGGGCCGGCATGCGAACGGAGTGCGACGGCCCGGAGCGACCAAGAATTTCAGGTGGTGCTGGTCTGGCCCTCCAGCGCCTCTTGGGCCCGGGTGAGGTCGAGGTGGTCGAGCTTCAGCCGGAGGTCGTGCGAGTTCGAGGCCGCGGCCAGCGCGTCGCGCCGGGTGATGGTCCCCTGCTCGTAGAGGTTCCGCAGGCCCTGGTCGAAGGTCTGCATGCCGTAGAACTCACCCTCGGCGATGATCTGCTCGAGCTCGTGGGTCGCGTCGGGGTCCGCGATCTTGTCGAAGACCCGGCCGGTCGAGACGAGCACCTCCATCGCGGGAACGCGACCTTCCTTGTCGGCGCGCTCGACCAGGCGCTGCGAGATGATCCCGCGCAGCGAGGTCGCCAGTGACATTCGCACCTGCTGCTGCTGGAAGGGCGGGAAGAAGTCGATGACGCGCGTGATCGTCTCGACCGCTCCCATCGTGTGGAGCGTGGAGAGCACGAGGTGTCCGGTCTCGGCCGCCGAGAGCGCGGCCCACACGGTCTCGGGATCGCGCATCTCGCCGATCAGGATCACGTCGGGGTCCTGGCGCAGCACGCGCTTGAGCGCGCTGTGGAAGTCGTCCGTGTCCGTCCCGATCTCGCGCTGGTTCACGATCGAGCGCTTGTCCGGGTGCAGCACCTCGATCGGGTCCTCGATGGTCACGATGTGGCGCGACTGGTGCTCGTTGATGTGGTCGATCATCGCGGCGAGCGTCGTCGTCTTGCCCGAGCCGGTCGGCCCGGTCACGAGCACGAGGCCGCGCTGCTCCTCGGCCAGGCGGCGCGTGATCGGCGGCAGGCCCAGCTCCTCCATCGACGGGATACCGGGCAGCACCCGTCGGAGCACGAGCCCGACCGATCCGCGCTGGCGGAAGACGTTGACCCGGAACCGGCCGAGACCGGCGAGCGTGTAGGCGAAGTCGGCTTCGTGGTGATCCAGGAATTCGTCGGCCCGGGCCTTCGGCAACAACGCGAACGCGATGCGCTCGGTGTCGGCCGGCGTGACCGGCTCGCTGTCCCAAGGGTGCAGGTGGCCGTCGACGCGAAGGTACGGCGGTGAGCCCACCTTGATGTGGACATCGGACGCCTCACGCCGAACGGATTCTCGCAGCAGGTTGTCGAGGTCGAGCAACGTTCCTCCCCAGGAACCGGTTGTGCGTTTTGGGGGGTATCGACCGGCGCGCGCGGGTCCTGAAGATGCCGTCGAGAAGTTGTCCGCCGAGTGCCGCTCTGGGCGTGATCAGCCGGTTTCGCGCCGGTGCCAGAGATCCGCGACCGCCTCGACCACCGTGGTCCCGGGCCCGCCGGAGGTGTCGGCCTCACCTTCGATCGGCCGGGGCGCAGCTCCGATCAGCGCCGGCAGGCTTGCGGCCACGGAGTCCCGGAGCGCCCCGAGGTCGTAGCCACCCTCCAGAAAGGAGATCAGCCGCCCGGGCCCGGCCCACGCGGCGACCCGGTCGTTGATCGCGGCATAGTCGCCCGCCGAGAGTCCGAGGCCCGTGAGCGGGTCGGACCGGTGGGCGTCGAATCCGGCGGAGATCAGGACCCAGGTGGGCGCGAACTGCTCCACCCGGGCCGCGACCACCTCGTCGAGTGCCCGCAGGTAGACATCTCCGGTCGCGCCGGCCGGAAGCGGGAGGTTCAGGGTCGTGCCCTCGCCGGCACCGGCGCCGATCTCGTCGTGCCGACCCGTCCCCGGGTACAGCGGCCACTCGTGGAACGAGACGTACAGGACCCGGGGATCGGCGTAGAAGATCTCCTGGGTGCCGTTGCCGTGGTGCGCGTCGTAGTCGACGACCAGCACCTTCTCACCGCGCTCGGCCAGCTCGGCCGCGGCGACGGCCACGTTGTTGATCAGGCAGAAGCCCATCCCCTGCGACGGGCGCGCGTGGTGGCCGGGCGGGCGCAACGCCAGGAAGGCCGCGTCGGCGGCGCCGGTGGAGAGCGCGTCGATGGCCGCGATCCCGGTCCCCGCCGCGGTGATCGCGGCGTCCCAGGACTCGACCGACACGACCGTGTCCGCGTCGAGCAGCCCGCCCCCGGCGCGACAGTGCGCCTCCAGCGACTCGAGGTACGCGGCGGGATGCACCCGCTCCATCTCGGCTGCGGTCGCTTCGCGTGCGGGCAGGGGGATCAGGGCCTCGACCATCCCGGCGCTGCGGATGCCCTCCTCGACCGCGTCGAGACGGGCCGGACGCTCCGGGTGACCGCGCCCGGTGTTGTGGAGCGAGAACCGCGGGTCGGTGGCCACGAAGAGCACCCGCGCACGGTAACCCAGCCGGGAATTGGAGGTGGTGCCCGCCTACGCTTGCCGGTCACATGACCGACGAGACCCTGCGCTGGCGGGGCGGATGGGCGCGACTCGGCTCCTGGCGGGGTCGGGCCGACGTCGCCTATCTCTCCGTGGGCGCGGATCGCCCACCGACCCCCGAGATCGTGGACCGCTGCCTCCGGCTCCTGCGCGGTCGCGGGTACTCGGCGGTCGTCACGAGCGCGCTCGCGGCAGCCGACGCCCTGCCCTTCCTCGACGCGGGCTTCTCGGTGCGCGAGCGACTCCACCTGCTCGCGCACGCCATGGGGGACCTCCCCCAGCCCGGCCGCCCCACCCGTCGGGCCAAGAAGGGCGACCGCTCCAGTGTGCTGGCGCTCGATCACCGGTCGTTCGACGGCTTCTGGCGGCTCGACCCGGACGGCCTGACCAACGCGATCGAGGCGACGCCATCGAGCCGGTTCCGCGTCTGCGAGGTCGACGACGTGCTCGTCGCGTACGCGGTCACCGGTCGCGCCGGACACCACGGGTACATCCAGAGGGTCGCGGTCCATCCTGACGAGCGTCGAGCAGGGTACGGACGCGCGGTCGTGCTCGACGGGTTGCGCTGGCTGCGCCGCCACGGCGCAACCCAGGCGTTGGTCAACACCCAGCGCGACAACGAGGCCGCGCTCGCGCTCTACCAGGCGTGCGGATTCCGGGAGCTCCCGGCCGGCCTCTGCGTGATGGGCCGATCGCTGTGAAGCGGCTCGCTGCGCTCTTCGCGATCTGCCTGCTCGTCGCGCTCGTCGCCGCGCCGGCGCACGCGGCTCCCGCGGCAACCGACCCGGCCGCGACTGCGACGCCGCGCGTCACACTCCTCGAGCAGCCCGCGTGGGCGACGCTCGGCGGCGACGTGCCGTTGCGACTCGCGATCCGCGGTCAGGTGGCGGGGCTCGAGGCGCGCGCGATCGTGCACGCATCGATGACCAGTCGCACCGGGTTCGAGCGCAGCGTCGACGGCGACAAGCTCGGGTCCACGATTGCGACCGCGGGCGCCGAGGCATCGACGCTTCCGAGCTCGCCGAGCGGTGGACAGGTCCTCACCCTCAAGCTGCAGGATCCGAACGCCCCGCGCGACACGAGCCGCCTGCGCCTTCCACTCCCGCGCGGCTCGAAGACCGGGGTGTACCCGGTCGAGGTGGAGCTCCGGGACCCGAAGACCGGCGAGCGGGCCTCGAGCTTCGTCACCCACCTCGTCGCCGTCGCACCCACGGCCGACGGCGCCCCGATGGGCGAGCCGCTCAACGTCGCGTGGATCTGGCGGATCGCCGCGGACCCGGCCACGGACCCCAACGGCGCGGTCCGCCCCGGCTTCCTCGCCGCCATCAACCCCGGAGGACGTCTCAACCGCCTCGCGACGGCGGCCGCGCGCGCCACGGACATCCCCCTGACCCTCGCCCCCGGCCCGGAGACCCTCGAATCCTGGGCGGCGCGGACCAAGACGGACCCCGCCTCGGCGCCGGGCCTCGCCGCCCTGCGGACCGCGTCGCGCACCAAGCAGGTCCTCGCGGGGCCGTACGTCCCGATCGACGTCCCCAGCTTGGCGCGGGCGGGACTCGGAGACGAGGCCGCCCAGGAGCTCGCGGCCGGGTCCGTTGCCCTGGGCAACGTGCTCGACACCCGGCTCGACGCGCGCACGATCGACGTCGCGCCCCTCGACAGCGCGGCCCTCGCCCGCCTCGAGCTCAGCCAGGTCGATCGCGTCGTCGTAGCCCCGAACGCGCTCGTCCCACCCGGATCGTCACCCCAGTTCACCCCGGCGCGCCCCTTCAACCTCGAGAGCGGTGGACGCCAGTTCGCGACGGTCCAGGCGGACGACGGGCTCGAGCACCTGCTGGAAGGAGACGCATCGCCGGCACTTCGCGCGGCGCACTTCCTCGCCGGTCTCGCGATCGTCGCGATCGAACAGCCGAACGAGACCCGTGGCCTCGCCATCGCAATGCCGCCGCGTTGGGATCCGGATCCCGTGCTGCTGAACGCGTTGGTGAAGGGCTTCACCGACAACCCGCTCATTGCCCCCGTCACCCTCGACCAGCTCTTCGACCACGTCCCGCTCGAGACCGACAAGGGCAACAAGCCGCTGGTGCGCGAGCTGGCGCCACTGACGCCCGCGGCACCCACGGTGAACCCGGCGACGTACCGAGCGACCCGCGACGACCTGAACGCGTTTGCAAGCACCGTCGGTCGAGACGACCCGGCCATCGCCTCCGGCCACCGCGGTCTGCTGATCTCGCTGACCTCGGTCTGGCCGGGCGCCGTGGGTCGGCACCAGTCGAGCGCCCGGCTCGGCGCCATCAACAACGGCATCGACTCGTTCGCCAACCTGATCGAGACGCCCCCGTCCGGGCTCACCGTCACGCTCACGTCACGTCAGGCCGACCTGCCCCTGAGCTTCAACAACCAGACCGGCCAGGCGGTATGGATCCGCATCAAGTTCCAGAGTGACAAGCTCGTGTTCCCGAAGGGCACCGTTCAGGAGTTCCGATTGCTGCCGCGGAACACCACGAAGACCTTCCCGGTCGAGACCCGGGCCTCGGGAACGTTCCCGTTGACCGTCTCGGTCACCTCCCGGGACGGCAGGCTGCCCCTGCGCGCGGCGCGGTACACCGTGCGTTCCACCGTGGTGAGCGGCGTCGGGATCTTCCTGACGATCGGCGCGGGCCTGTTCCTGGCCATCTGGTGGATCACCCATTGGCGGCGAAGCCGGCGCCAGCCCATCCGGACCGCGACGCTCGCGACGTGACCGAAAGCTCGACGAGCGGCGCCGAGCACCGCCTCGTCCGGTCCAGCGCGGTTGTCGGGCTCGGGACCGCCCTCTCACGCATCACCGGCTTCTTGCGGGTGTCTGCGCTCGCGGCGCTCGGCTTCGCCCGCCTCACCGACGTCTACAACATCGCGAACTCGACACCGAACATCGTCTACGAGCTCCTGCTCGGCGGGATCCTCACCGCGACGCTGGTCCCGCTCTACGTCGAGCACTACGAGCGCAAGGATCAGCGCGCGACCGACGCGATCAACTCGGTCGCGATCGCAGCGTTGGCCGTCATCAGCGTCCTCGGCTTCATCGCCGCACCGTGGATCATCGACCTGTACATGCTCCGCCTCCATGGCGCGGGCAAGGCCGCGCAGCAGGCGCTGGCCACGGATCTCCTGCGTTGGTTCATGCCGCAGGTGTTCTTCTACGGCGTCACCGCGCTGGCCACCGCGATGCTGAACGCCCGCCGACGGTTCGCGGCGGCCGCGTTCGCTCCCGTGCTGAACAACGTCGTCGTGATCGCGGTCCTGCTCGCGCTGCCCCGCGTCGCAAACGAGCCTCCGACGGTGACGAGCGTCCTGCAGGACCCCGCGCTGGTCGTGCTCCTCGGACTCGGGACGACCGCCGGCATCGTTGCGATGGCGCTCGTGCTGTTCCCCGCACTCCGGCACGCCGGCGCCCGCTTGCACTGGGTCTGGGAGCTCCGCCACCCGGCCGTCCGACAGCTCGCCCGACTCTCCGGCTGGACGATCGGCTACGTCGCGACCAATCAGGTTGCGTTCTGGGTCGCGCTCTTCCTCGCCTACGGGCACAGCGGCGACGCGTCCATCTACCTGGCCGCGTTCACGTTCTTCCAGCTCCCGCACGGCCTGTTCGCGGTCTCGATCATGACCGCGCTCGCACCGGAGCTCGCGAGCCGCGCCAGCCGCGGCGACCTCGACGGGCTGCGCGCCCAGTTCGCCATGGGGTTCCGGCTCATGGGACTCGTCGTGCTGCCTGCCGCCGCAGTTCTCTTCGTGCTGGCGCGTCCGATCGTGAACGCGCTCCTCGACTACGGGAGCTTCACCGCCGGCAACGGCACCGCGACGGCCGAAACCCTGGCGTGCTTTGCCATCGGGCTGTTCTCCTTCTCCGCGTACTTGTTCACGCTGCGCGGGTTCTACGCGATGCAGGACACCAAGACGCCGTTCCTGCTCAACTGCCTCGAGAACGGGATCAACATCGTGCTCGCTTTGGCGCTCTATCCCTCGTTCGGGGTCGAGGGCCTCGCACTCTCCTGGTCGATCGCGTACATCGTCGCGATGTTCGTCGCGCTCGACGCGATGCGCCGCCGCCTCGGACGGCTCGAAGGCCGCCACATGATCGACACGCTGGCGCGCGTGCTCGCGGCAACGCTCGTGCTCGCCGCGCTCGCCTGGGGAGTGGCCACCGCGATCGGGTACGCGACTCCGGGACGAGCGATCATCGCGACGGCTGCGGCCCTGGCGGTCGGGGGCGCGGGCTTCCTCGTCACCCTCCAGCTGCTCCACGTCTCCGAGCTCGGCCTCCTGCGCGACGCGGTCCGGCGGCGGCCCCTCCGGGCAGCCGACGAAGGTGCCTGACTCGTCGCCTGCAGCTGGGGCCGTGAAAACCTCCGGAATGCGTGTAACCATTGGCACGGTCACGCGGTCGAAGGGCCCACACCGTCATCGATCCGGGGAGGCCCCGTGGGGGTACGCGTCGTCACCGACAGCTCGTGTGACCTTCCGGTGGCCCGAGCCGAGGAGCTCGGCATCGAGATCGTCCCGCTCACGATCCGGTTCGGCACCAAGGAGTACGTCGACCGCGTCGAGCTGACCAACGAAGAGTTCTGGGCGAAGGTCGCGACCTCCGAGGTCCTCCCCGAGACGGCGGCGCCCTCGGCCGGCGCGTTCGAGGAGACCTTCCAGCGCCTCGCGGCCGAAGGTGCGGACGGCATCATCTGCATCAACCTCTCCTCCCGGCTCTCCGCCACCATGCAGAGCGCCCAAGTCGCCGCAAAAGCCCTGAAGGGTACGTGCCCGGTCGAGGTCGTCGACTCGCTGATGGTCTCGATGGGACTCGGGCTCCAGTGCATCAACGCGGTCCGGCTGGCGTCGGAGGGCAACGACCTCGACGCGATCACCCGCGCGACCGTGGACCAGGCGCGCCGGACCCGGCTCTTCGGTGCGCTCGACACGCTCGAGCACCTGCGCCGCGGCGGTCGGATCGGGGCAGCCCAGGCGCTGCTCGGCGGGATGCTCTCCATCAAGCCGGTCATCGAGGTGCGCGACGGTGCGGTGGCCGAAGCCGGCAAGGTCCGGACCCGCTCGAAGAGCCTGAAGCTGCTCGCCGACAAGGTGGCCGCGGCAACGGCGCCCCAGCAGGTGTTCGTATTCGACGCCCAAGCCCCGGACATCGACGAGATCATCGAGCTGCTGGCCCCGACCGTGTCGCGCGACGAGATCGAGTTCGGCACCATCGGGCCGGTCATCGGCACTCACGCGGGCCCGCGCACGATCGGTGTCGGCTGGGTCGACGCTCCCTAGCGACACCAGCGACACGGCGGTGCAATTGGCTCGCAACGCGGCGCAAGTGGGCGCGACGGCCCGGGTAGCGTGATGCCACATGCCGGAACCCCTGCAACCCGGACGCGTCCTGGGCGGCCGCTACCGGCTGGAGCGTGAGATCGCCCGTGGCGGGATGGGCACCGTCTGGGAGGCCGATGACCCGTTGCTCGCGCGCCAAATCGCGGTGAAGACCCTCGATACCGCGATCGGCATGGACGAGAGCATCAGGGCGCGGTTCCGTCGCGAGGCGATCACGGCGGCCGCGGTCACGCACCCCAACATCGTCGCGACCTACGACACGGGTGAGGACGACGGCGTCGCCTACATCGTGATGGAGCTCGTGCACGGCATCACGTTGCGTCAGCTCATCGACCGCGACGGCGCACTCCCCGTGGGCCAGGCGGCCGACATCACCTACCAGGTCGCCGACGCGCTCTCCGTCGCCCACGCTCGGGGCCTCGTCCACCGTGACGTCAAGCCCGGCAACGTCCTCGTGCAGCCGGACGGGCGGGTGAAGGTGACGGACTTCGGCATCGCCAAGGCAGCCGACAGCGGGGGCGAAGAGCTCACGCGCACCGGGATGGTGGTGGGCACCGCGCGGTACCTCGCGCCCGAGCAGGTCGACGGACGCGACGTCGACGAGCGGGTCGACATCTACTCGCTCGGTCTCGTCCTCTACGAGATGCTGTGCGGGCGCGCGCCCTTCGAGGCCGACACCGACATCGCGACCGCGGTCGCGCGCCTGACCGCGCCACCGCGACCGATCACGCTCGAATGCCCGGCGGTTCCGTCGGCGCTCGAGCACGTCATCGATCGCGCCCTCGCCAAGGACCCGGCCGAGCGCTGGCCGAGCGCGCTGTCGTTCCGGGATGCGTTGGCCCCGTTCCGCACCGACGCAACCCCGGCCACCCGCGCCGATCCGACGATGCCGGTCCGGCTCCCGGCGCGCCGTGTCGCCGCGCCCGGGCCCGCACCGGTCGCGACCGGCCCGGCCACGAAACGCTCGACGTTCTCCGCCGCTCGGATCACGCTCTGGGCTGCTGTCTTCGCCATCGGCCTGTTTGCGGGCTATCTGGGCTACCGCGCCATCGACGACGAGCCGGTCTCGAATGCGGCGCCGCCGAAACCGGTGGTCGGACCGCTGACCCCGATCGGCGCGCGTGACTACGACCCCGAGGGGGACGGGCACGAGAATCCGCAACAGGTCGCGGCCGTCGTGGACGGCAACCTCGCGACGGCGTGGTCCACCGAGCTGTACAAGGATCGCAACGTCGGTGGTCTGAAGTCCGGCGTCGGACTCGTCGTCGACCTCGGCACGCCCAAGAAGATCGTCCGGTTGCAGGTGGTGACCGCGGCCGGCGACACCGACTGGAGCGCGCAGGTCTACTCGAGCGACACCGTCCCCGCGACCCTCGCGGCGTGGGGCCCGCCGAGCTTCAACGGCCAAGCGCTGGGACCGAACGCTCAGCTCACGTTGCAGCCGGCACCGCGAGCGCGCAACGTGTTGCTCTGGATCACGAACCTGCCGCCCGGCCGGCCGTTCCGGTTGCGCGTGGCCGAGGTCCGCGTCTTTGGCACCGCCTGATCCGCTTCAGGCGCGCGACGACACGACCCTCGCACGACTCGCTGCGGTCGGTGACCGTGACGCGCTCGATGTCCTGCTCAGCCGGCACCTGGACCTGGTCCACTCGATCTGTCGTCGCATCCTCGGAAATCCCGAAGACGCGCTCGACGCGACCCAGGAAGCACTGATCTCGGTGGCGCGGGCGATCGGACGCTTCGACGAGCGCTCCGCGTTCACGACATGGCTGTATCGCATCGCGACGAATGCCGCGCTCGACGAGCTTCGGCGCCGGCAACGCCGCCCGACCCCGGCGGAGATCCTGGTCGAGCCGGTCGCGCCGACGAGCTCGGCGCCGGAGGCCGCCGGCGACCGGATCGACATCGATGCGGCCCTCGCCCGGATCACGGAGGAATTCCGGGCCGCGGTGGTGCTGCGGGACCTTTGCGACCTCGACTACGCGCAGATCGCCGAGGTGCTCGGCGTGCCGCCCGGCACGGTGCGCTCACGGATCGCTCGGGGCCGGGCCGCGCTCGCAGCCGAGCTCGAACCCCCGCGCGATCCAGCCGGGAACCAAGCGGAGCCGCCGCAGCGTCCAACGGAGCACCAGCCATGAACCAGCCTCCGCCTCTCCCGCAGCCTCCGTTCGGTGACGACACCGACGACGCACTCAACGCGCTCCTCGACGGGGAGCTCGACGCGTTCGCACGGGAACACGGGATGGCGGAGGACGTGGCACGCGCCCGGCTCGAGGCATGGCCCGAGTACCCCGCGCGGATCGCCGCGCTCGAAGCGGTGCGGAACGCGGTGCAGGAATCGCCGCCCGCGCTCGACGACCTCACCCGCCGCCGGCTGGTCCGCACCGCGGTGAACGCACTCCCCGTACCGTCGGCGCATGCGGGCCTGTCGCGCTCGCGGGGAAGGTGGATCGCCGCGGCCGCGGCCGCGGTCCTCGTGATCGTCGGGATCGGCGCCGCGATCGCGTCGATGGGTGGCGGGAGCGACTCGTCCCAACGAGCGTCATCGAGCGCGGGCGCGCCGCTGCGCGGCAACGTCGGCGACCTCGGGGACGTGACCAGCCCGACCGCGCTGCGTGCGTTGCTCGATCGACGCCACCCGAGCTCGACGACCGCGCCCGCCTCGCCCGGCGTCTCCGGCAGCACGACCGCCTCGTCGGCCGGCACGTCCGAAGCCCAGCAGCTCAACCGGGAAGCGGCCGGAGCTCCCGCGGCTACATCGACGACGCCCACCACGTTGGGTCCCGACGCCTGTGCGCGACGGCTCGCCGGAGCACGCAAGACCGCCTTCGTCGGAACGGGGACCTTCAAGGCTGCTCCGGTGACGATCGTGGGCATCACCGAGGGTGGGCGCACGATCGTGTTCGTGGTCTCCAGCACCGATTGCACCGACGTGCTCGCCTCGATCTCCCGGTAGCGCGCCCGGGCCCGGGAGATCCGTCGGGCATGCGGGTACGCTCCAGGCCTCCCCGGTTCCGACCGGGCAACAGGAGGGCGCGGGCGTTGAGCGACTGGACCACCCAAGCGGCAGACGCGGTCGAGAAGGCGGTCGTCCTCGTCCGCGACAAGACCGTCGTCCCCGCCCGGCAGGGCGTCAAGGCGGTCGTCTACGGCCTCCTCACCGCGTTCTTCGCCCTCACCGCATTCATGCTGGTGACGGTGCTCGTGTTCCGCGTCCTCGTGATCTTCCTGCCGGTCTGGGGCGCGTGGATGGTCGTCGGGGGAATCTTCCTGCTCGCGGGCGGGTTCTGCTGGACGCGCCGGACAACGAAAGAAGTGGAACGTGCCTGAGCTTCGCGAAGTCGTGATCGTCGGCTCCGGCCCCGCCGGTCTGACCGCAGCCGTGTATGCCGCACGCGCCAACCTGCGCCCGGTCGTGATCGAGGGGCTTGGCGCAGGTGGTCAGCTCATGCTCACGACCGACGTCGAGAACTACCCCGGATTCCCCGAGGGAATCATGGGCCCCGACCTCATGGTGCGCTTCCGCGAGCAGGCCGAGCGCTTCGGTACCGAGTTCGTCACTGCTGACGCGGATCGCGTCGACCTCGCGGGGCCCCCGTTCACCGCGGACGTCGGCGGTACCGAGTACACGGGCCGTTCGCTGATCATCACGACCGGGGCATCGGCCCGCATGCTCGGCCTTCCCAATGAGCACCGCCTGCTCGGCCATGGTCTCTCCACCTGCGCGACCTGCGACGGCTTCTTCTTTCGGGAGCAGGAGATCGCGGTCGTCGGTGGTGGCGACTCCGCGATCGAAGAGGCGTTGTTCCTCACCAAGTTCGCGTCGAAGGTCACGCTCGTGCACCGGCGCGAGGAGCTGCGCGCGTCGAAGATCATGCAGGACCGCGCGTTCGCCAACCCCAAGGTCGCGTTCCACTGGAACGCGGTGGTCGAAGACGTGTACGGCGACACGAAGCTCGAAGGCGCGCTGCTGCGCGACACGGTGACCGGCGCGACGAGCGAGCTTCCGGTGAGCGGGCTGTTCGTCGCGATCGGCCACACGCCGAACACCGAGCTCTTCAAGGGTCAGCTCGAGATGGACGAGAACGGCTACATCATCACCCAGCCCGGCTCCACGCGAACATCGGTCGACGGGGTGTACGCGGCCGGCGATGTCCAGGACCACGTCTACCGGCAGGCGATCACCGCTTCCGGCACCGGCTGCATGGCCGCGATCGAGGTCGAGCGCTGGCTCGCCGAAGCCGCGCACGCCGCCGAGAGTCGCTGAATCGGGAAGCAACCGAACCCCGAGATGCGTTGCACCCGTCGCTACACTTCGATCTCACCGCGGCCGCCGCAGGCGGCCGCCGGAAAGGACCTCTCGTGTCTGACAAGATTCTGACGCTCTCGGACGCCACCTTCGACGAGACCGTGAAGGCCTCGGAGACCCCGGTGGTCATCGACTTCTGGGCCGAGTGGTGCGGGCCGTGCAAGATGATCGCTCCGGCGCTCGCAGAGATCGCAGACGAGCACGCGGGCAAGCTCCGGATCGCCAAGCTCAACGTGGACGACAACCCGGACACTGCCCGCCGGTTCGATGTCATGAGCATCCCGACGCTGTTGGTGTTCCAGGACGGTTCGCCCGTGAAGCGACTGGTCGGCGCGAAGGGTAAGGGCCAGCTGCTCCAGGATCTTTCCGAGTTCATCGGATGACGCCACCCGTCCCCGGGGTTCGCGCGGTCGTGCTACCACTCAGAGCGCGCGCCTCCCGTTCGGACGGGTGAGGACCACCGAGGTGGCAGCCTCGATGACTGGTGCAGACATCCTGCGGCGCGACAGTGTCGGCAAGGCCGTCCGCGACCTGCAACAGCGCTTGGCCGCCGCGGGCTACGTGCCCGTCGACGACGACGCCGGGATCTACGGATCCGGCACCGAGGTGGCGGTGCGCGCGTTCCAGGACGCCCGCGGCATTCGGGTCGACGGCGTCTGCGGACCCGAGACCTGGGCTGCGATCGTCGAGAGCGGTTTCGCGCTCGGCGACCGGCTGCTCTACGAGCGCAGCCCGAACCTGCGCGGTGACGACGTCGCCGAGATGCAGCGCCGGCTGAACGCACTCGGCTTCGACGCCGGCCGCGAGGACGGCATCCTCGGGCACCAGAGCGCCGCGGCGTTGCGCGAGTTCCAGCGCAATTCGGGCCTCTCGGTTGACGGCATCCTCGGTCCGGAGACCCTGCGTGCGCTCGGTCGGGTCGGCTCGCTGACCGAGGGCTCGGTCGCTGCGGTCCGTGAGCGCGAGGAGCTGCGCCACCCCCGCCGGCTCCAGGACCACCGGGTCTATGTCGCGGTCGGGCCCGAGTTCCAGACCCTCGGCGACGTCGTCGGCCGATCTCTCTCCGGCGTCGGCGCGCAGACGATCACCGATCTCTCGGGTGAGGACGACTCCACGATCGCGGCTCGCGCGAATCAATACCGTGCTGATCTCTTCATCGGGCTCAGGGCCGGTGACCGGCCGGGCTGTCACTGCCACTACTTCGCGTCGGGGGACTTCCGGTCGGAGGCGGGGTTCAGGGTTGCGGACGCGATCCAGACCGAGCTCGAGACCGTGCTCGGCGTGACCCACGGTGAGGGGCCCTACGGTCGGACCTTCGCCATCCTGCGCGAGACGCGCATGGCCGCGGTGATCTGCGAGCCGGTAGGCGAGCACGACGTCGAGGCCATGGGCGCGCTCGTCACCGCAGTGGCGGACGTCGGCGCGGCCATCGTCCGAGGGATCCGGCGTGGGATCGACGACCCTCCGGCTGATGCAACCTCGGGTTGAGCCTCCCGCGAGCTTCGAGGACCTCCCGCGAACAAGCGATGCGCGCTCGAGCGCGCGCTACTCGGCGATGATCTTGTAGATCCGCTCGAGATCCTCGAGGGTCGAGAACTCGATGGTCAGCCGACCCCGCTTCGTGCCCATGTCCACTCGGACACGCGTGTCGAGATGGTCGCTCAGCAGACTCTCGAGCTCGAGCAGCCCGGGCGGGCGCAGCTGGCGGGTCGCGAGTGAGGAGTCGACCGAGCTGGCCTCCCCGGAGTCGGTCGAGGGTTCGGAGTCCGTCTCCACGACCGTCGGCTCCCGCAGGGCATCCTCGATCGCCCGGACCGAAAGCCCCTCGGCCACGATCCGTTTGGCCAGCTGCTCTTGGAGCGCGCGGTCGGGTGTACCCAGCAGGGCGCGGGCGTGGCCCATCGTCAGCGACTTGTCGCGTACGAGGCGCTGCACCGCCGGCGGGAGCTGGAGCAGGCGCAAGGTGTTCGTCACGGCGGTGCGGCTGCGCCCGACCCGGATCGCCACCTCTTCGTGGGTCAGGCCGAAGTCTTCGATGAGCTGCTGGAACGCCGCGGCTTCCTCGAGCACGTTGAGGTCCGAGCGGTGCACGTTCTCCACCAACGCGTGCTCGAGCGACGAAGCGTCGTCGGTGTTGCGCACGAGCGCGGGGATGTTCTGCAGCCCGACTCGCCGAGCTGCTCGCCATCGGCGCTCGCCCGCCACGAGCTCGTAGCCGTCGTCCGTCTCGCGTACGAGGACCGGCTGGAGGATCCCGACCTCGCGAATCGACTCGGCCAGCGACGCGAGCTCTTCCTCGTCGAAGTGCTCACGCGGCTGGTACGGGTTCGGCCGGATCGCCGCGACCGGGAGCTCCTCGAGCCCACCGACACTCTCCGGGTTGCCCGCGGGGATGAGTGCCCCGAGCCCCTTACCCAGCCCGCCGCGTCGCGCCACTGCTCACCTCTTTCGCCAGCTCCCGGTACGCCACGGCGCCCCGGGAGGTCGAGTCGAACACGATGATCGGTTGCCCGAAGGACGGCGCCTCGGAGAGGCGGACCGTGCGCGGGACAACGGTCTGGTACACCCGGCGCCCGAAGTGGTCCCGCACCTCCTGCTCGACCTGATCGGCCAGCTTGGTACGTGCGTCGTACATCGTGAGGACGATCCCACGAACGTCGAGCTTCGGGTTCAGATTGGTGCGCACCAGGGTCACGTTGCGGATGAGCTGGCTGAGCCCCTCGAGCGCGTAGTACTCGCACTGGATCGGGACGATCACGTCGTCAGCTGCTGCGAGCCCGTTGACCGTGAGGAGCCCCAGCGAGGGCGGGCAGTCGATCAGCACGTAGTCGTACTCGTCGCGGACCTCCTCGAGCGCCCGGCGGAGCTTCAGCTCGCGGCTGAACGCGGGAACCAGCTCGATCTCGGCCCCGGCCAGGTCGATGGTGGCGGGGGCGACGAAGAGGTTCTTCAAGCTCGTGGGCTCGACGCAGTCCTCGATCGCGGCGTTGGTCATGATCACGTCGTAGACCGACGCCTGGAGATTCCGGGCGTTGATGCCGAGCCCGGTCGTGGCGTTGCCCTGAGGATCGAGGTCGACCACCAGCACCCGATATCCGAGCTCGGCGAGCGACGCGCCGAGGTTGACCGAGGTGGTGGTCTTGCCCACACCACCCTTCTGGTTCGCGATCGCGATGATGCGGGGCAGCTCGTAGGTCGGCAGCTCGTCGTCGCCCTCGGCGTCCGAATCCGCGTCGCTCACCGATTGCGACCGCTCACTGGCGCCGGGAAGCCCGACCGATCCGGACCGGCTTCGCCCGGCTCCGTGACCGGTGGCCGGGGGCTCGACGTGCCCACCCTCGGCCGGCGCGAGCTTGATCCCGTCCTCCGCCGGCACCTCGTCCGCGGGTACGGGGACGCCCGGAACCTCGGGGGACTCCGCCAGGATCGGGGCCGAAGTCGCCGCGGCGGTCTCGGGGGCAATGGCCTCAGTGCTCGAATCGGTTTCCACGGTCCAGTTGTCCTCGTCGGGGGTTGGTGCTGGTGCCGGGACGGAGGGCTCCGGGGTGAACTCTCCGACCTGGGTGGAGCTCCCGCCAGTCGGTTCCGTCGTCTCCGGGGGTGTCGCCGGCTCCTCCGCCGTGGTGTCGTTCGCTGATTCCGGGGCCGCCTCGGGGACCTGAGGCGGAGCCTCCGGAGCCTCTGCCTGCCGGCGACGTGATCCGAAGAGCCGGCGACGGCCCCTCAGGTCATTGCCCTCGGTTGACATGGTGTCGTCCTCTCGGGCGAATACGCGGGACTGCCATCCTCGCCAAGCCTCACCAGATGGTCAAGGCTTTCGAGCCGCGAAATCAGATGTTTCACGTGAAACAAGTCGTAGGGCGGAACCTTGGTCCACGCACCCCGCTGTCCTTGCCCAACCTAGCCTTCTTCGGCGCACCTGGCCGGGTTCACCCAATTTCTCTTCCGAACTTCTTCCGTCCCGCGGGTGTTCGCCCGACGAACCGGACAAATGCCCGTTGCACGAGCATCGTGGGGCCGCCGGCGAGCTCGCTCCCGCGGGCCCGGCCGGCCGGACGACCCTGCGGTCTGTCGAGGCGGACCAGCTTCGCTGATCGAACCTCGGCCTCGCGCCCGGGGCTCCTTCTCGCGGTTCCGGTCTCCCCGATCACGATCCAGGCCCCGGCCCGGAAGTTCCCGACCCGACGCCACTCCGGCCCGTCTGCCCTCCCTGTTCGTCCGAGCTCCGACACCCCGGGCGACTGGGCTCGGAGAGCCAGCCTCGAGCGAATATGGGTATCCGTTGAGCAGACTCACTTGCGCGCGCCCCGGAAAGGGTTCGAGCCAACACACATCTGGACGCTCGAACCCGTGGACCCCTCGAGATCCGCGAACGATCACGGCGGCGACCGCGGATGTTTCACGTGAAACATCTACCAGAGGGGTCGGTGCGCCGGCTTCCCTACTCGACGGGGCCATCGATCGTCGACGGCGGCCACCTTCTCGAGGACCACGAAGGACGCCTCGCCCACGACCCGGGTCTCAACCAGGCGCAATCCGAGCGTGGCCAGCGGATCCGATGGCCACCGGGTGGTGTCTCCGCCGGGGGGCTCGCTCACACTGAGCCGTCCGCCGACCAGTACGAACGGGCTCCCGCACTCGGCGGTCACCGCCGGCGCTCCGAACCCTCGAGCAACGACCAAGGGGAACGCCTCGCGCAGATGGGGATCCCTCCCCGCCGTCTCCGCCCGTTCGCAGATCGCGGTCACCCGATCCCCCCAACCCAAACGGGTCACGGCGTCGGTGATCCACTCCACCGAACGATGCCGGGAGTCGAGCAGCGTCGCGCGGGCGTCCGGCCACTCCAGCATCAGGGCCAGGCCGGGCACCCCGCCACCACTGCCGAGGTCCAGGAACGAGTCGGGCGGATCACCGAGTGCGTCGGCCCAGGCCCGGGTGTGGTCGAGATGGGCGGCAGGCGGCCCGGGACCGATCAACCCAAGGTCCTGGGCGCCCTGCAGCACACCGAGCAGCTGGTGCCGCTCGTCCACGGTCAGGCCGGGCGGATCACCACGTACCGGCGCGGCTCCTCGCCCTCCGAGCTGGTCTCCACACCGTCGATCTCCGCGACGGTGTCGTGGACGACCTTCCGGTCGGGCGAGGGCATCGGCTCGAGGACCTGATCTTCGCCGGTCTCGAGCACCTTCTCGACCAGGCCGCGCGTGAAGCCGGCGAGTGCCTCGCGACGCTTGGCCCGGTACCCCGCAACGTCGACGTGGATCCTCGCGCCATGGCCGCCGGTCTCCTTCTGGACCACCGCTCGGACGAGCTCCTCGATCGCATTGAGGGTTGCGCCCTTCGGGCCGACCAGGAGCCCCAGGTCGTCCCCGTCGATCCGTACGGTGATCGCGCCGTCGTCGATCTCGTCGGTGACGCCCGCCTGCGCACCGAACGCCTCGACGAGGCCGACCGTGAACTCGGTCGCAGTCTCGGCCTGGCGCTCCAACGGTACCGTCGACTCTTCCATTTCGTTCCCCTTCGCAGGACTCTCACCGGAACGGCCACCAGGACGGTTGGTGCGATCGCCCTTGGCCTCGGAACCTGACCCGCGGCCGCCAGGGCTCGCCTTCGTACCCTCGGCGCGCGGCTTCGATCCGCCACGCGCGTTGCCCTCTCCGCGCGGCTTGCCTTCGCCACGTCCAGGCCCGTCGCCGCGCCCGCTGCCTTCGCCTCGGGAACGCCCACCCTTGCCCTTCCGGCGCCGACGGTCGCCCGGCTTCTCGCGCGAGATCGGCTTCAGCCGGACCCGGACCCGTGCGTCGGAACCGCCAAATCGACCGAGAAAGCCACTCTTCGGCTCCGCGAGAACCTCGAGCTCAACATCGTCTTCGTGGACACCGAGCTCGTCGAGAGCCGCGTCGAGAGCTTCCGCGACCGTCCGTCCGGTTGTCTCCACCCACTCCATCTACCGTTTCCGCTTTCGGTTGTTCTTGCGGCGGGCGGCAGTCGAGGGCGTCGCCCCACCTGATCCTGCGCCGTTGCTCGGCTTCTTGGTCTCCGGTGCCGGCTTGGCCGGTGCACTCTTGGACGGCGTGGTCTTGGCCCCGGAGCTCTTGGGGTTCGGGTTCTTGGGGCTCGGGTTCTTGGGGCTCGGGTTCTTGGCCTGCGGCTTGCCGTTGCCGCTCGGCGCGGCGTCCTCTGATGCAGCCGCGCTCGGAGACAGCGACTTGAAGAGACCCTTCACCCCACCGGTTGACGTCGAGGGTGCCGGCTTCTCCGAGCTCTTGGCCTCGATCGCCTCGTCGCCCTTCCCGATCGCCTTGCCGTCACCCTTCTTCTTCGGTGGCCCCGCCGCGGTGCCGATCGTCCGGATCACCACTTCCTGTTGACCGATCTGCCAGATGTTGCTGGTCAGGAAGTAGAGGACGACGCCGGCGGGGATGTTGATCGAGATGAAGCCGAAGATGACCGGCATGACCTTGCCGATGACCTGCATCTGCGGGTTCGGGGTGGTCTGGTTCCGCATGGTCTGGCGCTGCTGGATGAACGCGCTGATGACGACGAGCGCGACGAGCACGTAGTAGGGGAGTGCGTTGCCCAACCCCTTCGGCGCCTGACCCGCGGCGGTCTGGAGGTTCATGCCGAAGAAGTCGAGGTTGACGACCTTGCAGTGCGCCCCGCCGCAGATGTCGGCGTACATCTGCGAGCTCTGCGGGATGAAGTGCTGGATGTTCCTCAACGTCTGGTAGAGCGCGATGAAGACCGGCGTCTGGGCCAGGAGAGGCAGACAACCCCCGAGCGGGTTGATGTGGTTCTCCTTGTAGAACTTCATCATCTCTTCGTTGAGCTTTTGCTTGTCGTTCTTGTACTTCGCCTGCAGCTTCTTCATCTCGGGCTGCGCCCGCTGCATGGCGATCATCGACTTCGCCTGCTTGGCCGTGAGCGGGAAGAGGATCAGCCGCACCACGACGGTGAGCATGATGATGGCGAAACCGGCATTCGGGACGATTCCGTAGAAGAACGCGAGGACTGCCCCCATGCCCTCCCGGATGCCGTCCCAGATGGCTTGCACGTCAGCTACCTGCTTCCGGAATCATGCGAACAGGTGTTCGCTCGCGGGACCGGGTCGAAGCCGCCCGGATTCCACGGGTGGCACCGGCCGAGCCGGCGAATCCCGAGCCAGGACCCCTTGATCGCGCCGTGCTCGACAATGGCTTCGAGCGCGTACTGCGAGCATGAGGGCGCGAACCGACACCGCGGCGGGCTCCAGGCCATCAGGTACTGGTAGCCCCGGATGATCCAGACGCCGAGCCGGGCGGCCGGCGAGATCCGGTGACGGTCCGCCCCGGGAGCCTCGCTGCTCTGGTTCGAGCTCACCGCAGTCATCGAACCCGCTCGCGTGCCGAGCGCAGGACGCTCCGCAGCGTGTCGTGCAGCTCAGTCGTGCTCGCCGTCATCGCCGCCGGCCCCGCGCTGAGCAGGTACGCACCGCCGGGAACGAGCTCGGACTCCAGCTCACGGACCGCTGCCCGCAGCCTGCGTCGCAGTCGGTTGCGCTCAACGGCTCCACCGACCGCGCGGGGTACCGCGTAGGCCACGCTGGGTGGCTGCTGCGGGTCTCCCGGGAGCAGTCGCGCCCCAAGCGCGCCCTGCCGACGCGCAGGCGCCCGCGCGAGGTCCCGGAAAGCTGCATGGCCGCGAACGCGCCGGATCAGGCGGACAGCTTGGCGCGGCCGCGTCGCCGACGCGTCTTGAGCACGTTGCGGCCCGCGCGAGTGCGCATCCGCAGGCGGAATCCGTGCTTCTTGCTGCGCTTCCGCTGGTTCGGCTGGAAGGTCCGCTTCACGCATGGCCTCCTCGAGAGGTTCGCCCGGTGGGGGATCGGCGTCGGCCCTGCGGTGTGAGGGGGCCGGCCGGAAGATTGGGCGGGGTCTCGGATTCTACGGTCGAACGAGCGCAGCAAGCAATCCACGCGCGAGACTCCCGCCGCGACGGCCTCCGCCGACTCCTCCGCTCGACCGTGCCCATCCACACGACGGTCCCTGTACCCCGTGGAGCGCTCCCCCCCAAGGGGTGCAAATCGTCCCCGCCCCTGTGGATAGCGCCCCAAACGCGCACTTTCTGGGGCCAGAATGGGCCCGCGCTCCCCTTGTTCGTCCCCAGGGCGTTTGCTAGGTTCGCCTTCCTCGCCCATCGCAACGGCCTCGATTCGGCGAACTTCCCCGGAGGGCTTCCCCGCCCGCGGCAGGCCGACCGTCATGACAGCGAGAGAGGCGACTGCCTCTCTCGTTCGTTTCTCCAC
>JADGON010000440.1 GCA_017882945.1 Acidimicrobiia bacterium
CGACACCCCGCTGCACGCGTGCTTCGAGAAGAAGGCGAAGTTCGAAGACGGCTACAAGATGGCGTCGGACCTGCGCGAGCTCTACGAGTCGGATCCCGACGCCCAGCGGGTGATCGACGTTGCCAAGGGCCTCGAAGGTCTGCGGCGCCAGGACGGCATCCACGCCGCAGCGGTCGTGATCACCCGGGAGCCGCTCACCGAGTACCTGCCGATCCAGCGCAAGCCGGAGCCCGGCGGCACGATCGAGGACGCGCCGATCGTCACCCAGTACGAGATGCATGCGGTCGAGGACCTCGGCCTGCTCAAGATGGACTTCCTCGGTCTGCGCAACCTCGACGTCATCGAGGTCACGCTCGAGCTGATCGAGTACTCCACCGGCGCCCGCCCCGACATCGACAGCATTCCGCTCGACGATCCCAAGACCTTCGACCTGCTGCGCGCGGGCGAGACCATCGGCGTGTTCCAGCTCGAGGGCGGACCGATGCGCGCCCTGATCCGCTCGGTCGCCCCGTCGACGTTCGAAGACGTCTCCGCGGTGATCGCGCTCTACCGCCCGGGGCCGATGGCCCAGAACTGGCACAACGAGTACGCCGACCGGAAGAACGGTCGCAAGCCGATCTCGTACCCGCACCCCGCGCTCGAAGAGCTGCTCGCCCCGACCTACGGGTTGATGGTGTACCAGGAGCAGCTGATGCGCGTGAGCCAGCAGCTGGCCGGGTACTCGCTGGAAGACGCCGACAACCTCCGCAAGGCGACGGGCAAGAAGATCCGCGAGCTCATCGTGAAGGAGCGCGCGAAGTTCGTGGACGGCTGCGTCGCGCAAGGCCACGAGCGCAAGTTCGGCGAGGACATGTTCGACACGATCGAGCCGTTCGCCGACTACTCGTTCAACAAGTCGCACACGGTGGGGTACGGGCTGGTCACGTACCAGACCGCGTACCTGAAGGCCAACTACCCGCGCGAGTACCTGGCCGCGCTGCTCACGAGCGTCAAGGGTGACAAGGACAAGTCGGCGGTGTACCTCAACGAGTGCCGCCAGATGGAGATCCCCGTCCTCGTCCCGGACGTGAACGAGTCCGCGATGGACTTCGTGGTCCGTCGCACCACCACCGGTACGACCGAAGCCGGCACCCCGATCGAGGTCGACGCCATCCGCTTCGGCCTCTCGGCGGTCCGCAACGTCGGCGAGGGTGTGGTTGCCAAGATCATCGAAGCCCGCGACGAGGGCGGACCGTTCCAGGACTTCTACGACCTGTGCGAGCGCGTCGACCCCGCGGTGCTGAACAAGCGGACGATCGAGTCACTGATCAAGGCCGGCGCGTTCGACTCGCTCGGGCACCTCCGCCAGGGGCTCTTCCTCGTCTACGAGGAGATCGTTGACGTGATCCTCGCGCGCCGTCGCGAGCGCGACGCCGGGATCATGAGCCTGTTCGGTGACGCCACGTCCGGCAGCGACGACGTTGCCGCGAGCTTCGACCGGCCGCCGATCCCCGATCAGGAGTTCTCGAAGAGCCAGCGGCTCGCGTTCGAGAAGGAGATGCTCGGCCTCTACGTCTCCGATCACCCACTGATGGGGGCGGAGAGCGCCTTGCGGCGCTACGCGGACACGACACTGACCGATCTCAAGGAGATGCGCGAGGGCGAGATGCGCACCGTCGGTGGGGTGGTCACCGCGCTGGCGCGCAAGTACACGAAGCGCGGCGACCTCATGGCGACGTTCGTGCTCGAGGACCTCGGCGGAGCCGTCGAGGTCATGGTCTTTCCCAAGACCATGGCGAACTTCGGTGAGCTCCTCACCGAGGACGCGATCGTCTGCGTGAAGGCGCGCATCGACATGCGCGAGGACGCCGCGAAGCTCATCGCGATGGAGATCACGCAGCCGCCGCTCGTGATCGACGGCGGGCAACCGGTGCGCATCAAGACGCGTCCCGGCGCGCTGAACGACCAGAAGGTCGAGCGGCTGAAGGAAGTCCTCCTGCAACACCCGGGGGACAGCCCCGTGCTCGTGTACATCGAGGGTGTCGACAAGACCACGGTCGTCTCGCTGGGCGACGACCACCTCGTCACGGACCGCAACGGGCTCTTCGCCGAGCTCCGGGTGCTGCTCGGCGCCGATTGCATCCTTGCCCCGGAGACCGCTCAGGCGCTGACGACCAAGCGGTAGCCGACGTCCAGGCTGGCTTCGTCGCGCAGGCCGGGGTGGCGTTCATCCCACGCACCCGAGGTGAGGTCGTCCGCGAGCTTCGCGATGCGGGCCTCGACGAGATCCTGGTCGAGCAACGAGCAGCACGAGATCCCGGCGCGCACGGTCGGGTCGAGGTACGCCTCCGGCCTCGCCCAGTACGCGGCGAAGAACCCGTCCTGGCAATCGGCCGGCACCGGGACGGGCTCGACGCGAATGCCGCCGAGCGCGGCGTCGAGCTCGGGGAACGTGACGTCCACGAATTGCTCGTCGGTCAGCGCTTCGGGCAGGTACTCGCGGGTCAGCCAGAAGTGGTCCTGGATCGCGGGGTCCCAGGTGAGGATGACGATGCGACCGGCCACCCGTTGCACCTCGGCGATGCCCGCGCGCCAGTCCGACCAGTGGTGGATCGTGAAGATCGCGAGCGCCGCATCGAAGGACCGGTCCGGGAAGGGGAGGTGCTCGGCCACCGCGCGAGCTGCCGGCGCGGAGCCGGCCGGTCGTTGGGTGAGCATGACCGGTGACGGGTCGACCGCGGCGATGACCGGCCCGGCCGTCTCGTACGAACCCGTCCCGCCACCGATGTTCACGACACGCCGGACGTCGCCCAGCGCGTCGCGGATCTGCGCTTCCACGCGGGGATCGGCGCGCCGCGTGGCGGTGTAGGTCCGGCCGATCGTGTCGTAACGCGTGCTCATCGGGACCTCACGCTATGAGGTTTCAGGTGGGTGGCCCGTCCGTGACAGGATCACCCTCGTGAAGATTGGAGTGTTGGGGGCAACCGGACCTGCGGGCAAGGGCTTGGCGGCCCGGCTCGCCGACGTGGGCTACGAGGTCTTGGCCGGGTCGCGCGAGCGAGCCAAGGCCGAGGTCGTCGTGGACGAGCTGCGTGAGCAGTGGGGCGATCGGGTCGCAGGCATCACGGCGGCGAACAACCAGGCCGCCTGTGATGCCGAGGTGGTGGTGCTGGCGGTGCACGCCGACGCCGCGCTCGCGACGGCGAAGTACTTCGCCGACGACCTGGGCGGCAAGATCGTCGTGTCGATGGCGAACCACCTCGTACGCAGCGGCACCGAGTTCAACGCGGTCCTGCCCCCGCACGGGTCGTTGGCCAAGGAGATGCAGGCGCTGCTGTGGCGTTCGCAGATCGTGACCGCGTTCCATCTGGTGCCGGCCGCCGAATTCGCCGAGCTCGAGCACAAGATGGAAAGCGACGTGGTCGCCTGCGGCGACGACGACACCGCCCGGGCCACCCTCATGGAGATCATCGAGAGCATCCCGGACCTGCGTGCGTTCGACGGCGGTTCGCTCGAGAACGCGGTCGGCATGGAGACGTTCGCCGCGGTGCTGCTGACCATCAACATCCGGCACAAGGTCCGGGCCGGGCTTCGGCTCAGCGGGATCTAGGCCGGATGCTTCGCCTCTACGACACCGCCCGACGCGAGATCGTCCCGTTCGCGCCGGAGCACGTCGTGCGGATGTACGTCTGTGGCATCACCCCGTACGACTCGACGCACCTCGGGCACGCGGCGACCTACCTCACCTACGACCTCCTCACCCGCCGGCTCGAGGAGCTCGGTCATGAGGTCCGGATGGTCCGCAACATCACGGACGTCGACGATTCCATCCTCCCGAAGGCACGCGAGCTCGGCATCCCGTACCTCGAGCTCGCCGAGGCGGAGATCACGCGGTTCCGCTCGGACATGGACGCGCTCGGCATGCGCCCGCCGATCGCCGAGCCCCGCGCGACCGAGACCATCGACGAGATCGTGTCGATCGTCGAGCGGCTCCTGGACTCCGGCCACGCCTACCTGACCCACGGCACCGCGTACTTCGACGTGTCGACGTTCGACAAGTTCGGCGCGCTCTCCCAGTACCCGCGTGATCAGATGGTCCGGCTCGCGCGAGCGCGCGGCGGCAACCCGGACGATCCGCACCGCCGCGATCCGCTCGACTTCGTGCTCTGGCAGCCGTCCCTCGCCGACGAGCCCGCGTGGCGCGCCCCGTTCGGCGTCGGCCGGCCGGGCTGGCACATCGAGTGCTCGGCGATGTCCATGCAGGAGCTCGGCCCGACGCTCGACATCCACGGTGGCGGCACCGATCTGATCTTCCCGCATCACGAGTGCGAGGTCGCCCAGAGCGAGGCGCTCACCGGCAAGCCCTTCGTGCGGCACTGGCTGCACTCGGCGATGGTCGCGTACGAGGGCGAGAAGATGAGCAAGTCGCTGGGCAACCTGGTCTTCATCAGCGACCTGCTCAAGGTCGCCGACCCGCGCGCCATTCGCCTCGCGCTCATGCACCACCACTACCGCTCCGGCTTCGAGTGGCACGACACCGACATCCAGGATGGCAACGCGCTGTTGCACCGCCTCGCGGCGGCCGCGCAACGCAGCGCCGGACCCGACCCGACGCCGTTCGCGCGCCAGGTGCGGGCGGCCATCGACCAGGACCTCGACGCTCCGAAGGCGCTCGAGGCGCTCGGCGAGCTCGCCGACGCGGTGCTCTCGGGTGGCGACGACGCGACGGCGCCGGACGTGCTGCGCGAGCTCAGCGCCCTGCTGGGCATCAACCTCACGGTCCCGGTCTCGAACTTCTCGGTCTGAATGAGCCCGGGGGACCGAAGACCCCCCGGTAACCTCACTGCACATGAGTGAAGCGGGACGCAATCACCGGCACTGCCGCAGTGCTCGCGGCGCGTGGCCCGAACGGCCGGGCCCGCAGGACCCGCAGGGCCCGCGGCGCCGAGAGTGGAATCGATGAGCGAGAACATCTCGATCACGTTGCCGGACGGCTCGGCCAAGGAGCTGCCGAAGGGCTCGACCGCCGGAGCCGTCGCGGCGTCGATCGGGAAGGGCCTCGCGAAGGCGGCGGTGGCGGCGACCGTCGACGGGGTCGAGGTGGA
>JADGON010000441.1 GCA_017882945.1 Acidimicrobiia bacterium
CACTGGGCGCGCGACCGTGATCACGACCGGCTGCCGCTCGAGTGGGTGGTGCGCAAGATGACGTCGGAGACGGCGTCGCTCTACAACCTCGGCGACCGCGGTGCGGTGCGACCGGGACTCCGGGCGGACATCAACGTGATCGACCACGACCGGTTGCAGCTCCGCTCACCGCACATGGCCCACGACCTTCCCGGCGGCGCGCGCCGCTTCATCCAGGAGGCCGACGGCTACGTCGCGACCGTGGTCGCGGGCCAGGTCACGCTCGTCGAGGGTGAAGAAACGGGCGCTCGCCCCGGCCACCTCATCCGCGGCGCCCGCCCGTCGTAGCTGCCCTTCGCTCAGATCGGGGTCTTGACCGGCTTGCAGTCGTCGGGCGGCAAGGGGGCACCGGCTTCGCGGCGGCGGTCGACCAGCTCGTCGAGCTCCTTGCGCACGTGCTCGAGCTCGCGCTCGATGACATCCGGCGCGGGCGGCGGCAGCTCCGGAAGCGGCGTGAACGGACCGGTGATCGGGCCTTCGAGGTTCCGGATCTGCATGCGCAGCGCCGCGATCCGCGAGCTGATCGCGGCCTGGTCCGGTCCGAGGTCGAGCAGCACGTCAGCTGCACGCATGTAGCCGTAGTCGATGGACGCCGCGATCAACGCGCGGTCGACGGTGAGTGCGTCGTGGACGTCGAGCTCGGGCGCGATCACAGTCACGCGCCGCCCCCAACCTCGCGGCGGGCTGATCTCCTTGCGGAGCGTCTCGTCGGGAACGATGTCCGCGGTCACGCGACGGGCCAGCTCGAGCAAGCCCTTGTCGCCGACGTCCGGGACCCGCTCCACGCCCGGCGTCGACGCCACGACGGCGAAGATGTGGCCCGCGCCGAGCCGGTTGAAGGCCAGCTCCAACGGCAGGATCTCGCGCACTCCCCCGTCGACATAGTGCTCGTCGTTCAGGCGGGTCGGCGGGAAGACCAGTGGGATGGAAGCGGATGCGAGCACCGCCTCGGTCAGCGCGACGGGTGGCTGGTCGATCGGATCGCCGTCGCGCGTCTGGAGCTCACCCCGCTCCGTGATGTAGCGCAGCTCGCCGCTCTCGAGACCCACCGCGCCGATGCGCAGGATCATCCCCGAGGCAGCAATCCGATCGGGGTCGATGTTGTCTTCGACGAGCCGCCGGACCGGCTCCATGCTGAGCAGCGAGCGGGCGCGCATCGCTTGGCGCAACGCGTCGAGTGTCCCGTCCGTCTCGGGCGGGTGGCGCACGACCTCGGAGAGCATCCGGAGCACGACGCGCGCCTGGCTCCCCGCGGTGCCGTTCTCCGCGGCGCGCCCGCGGAGCTCAGACGCCCAGTTGGCCTGCGACCGGAGCTTCTCGAGCCACGGCTCCGCGAGCCACATGTCGTCGTTGGATCGCAAACCGCGCCAGATGTCCTCGGTCTCGTCGATCGCCCGGCGCCCCGTCGCCGGGTCGTCGCCTTCGGCGAGCTTCGCTGCGATGATCGAGCCGACCGAGCTGCCGCAGAGGATGGCCGGACGAAGCTTGAGATCGTCGTAGAGGAATCGCAGCACGCCGGTCTCGAAGCTGCCCTGCGAACCGCCACCGCTCATGGCGAACGCGATCGGGCTGCGCGCCATCCGGCGCCGCAGGTTGGTGCGCGCCGCCCTGACCCATCGTGCCGGCTCCAGCTCGGGCATGGCGGCGGGGCTCAGACCAGCTTCTGGCCGTCTTTGGTGAGCGAGATCGCCTGGGTCGGGCACCCCTGGGCCGCGAGGACGATCTTGTCCTCCGGGGCGCCGTCCGGGTCGATCACGATCGCGACCCCGTCGTCGTCCAGGTCGAACACGCCGGGCGCCCAGAACGAGCAGTTCCCGGAACCCATGCACACGTCTCGGTCGATGGCGATCTCGAGCGTCACGGCCCGTCCTCCTCGAAGTGTCCTCGTCTGGCGGCGCTGGCCACGCTAGCGCTGCTCCCGTCACCTGACGGACCCGTCAGCATCCTCCTAGCCTGGGGCTCGTGACCGGGACGGAGCAGGGCGCGCAGTGGGAGCTGCACTGGCGCAAGCGCGAGACGCACGGGCTGCTGCCGGACCCCGAGCCGCGCCCGATCCGCCACACCCTGATCTCGGTCGACGACCACCTGGTCGAGCCGCCGGAGATGTTCGAAGGCCGCCTGCCGGCGCGGCTCCAGGAGCTCGCGCCCAAGGTGGTGGAGACGGTCGAAGGACACGAGGTCTGGGAGTTCGACGGGAGCATCTACTTCCAGGTCGGGCTCAACGCAGTCGTCGGCCGGTCGAAGGAGGACTGGCGGATGGAGCCGACCCGCTTCGACGAGATGCGGCCGGGTTGCTTCGATGTCGACGCCCGCGTGCGCGACATGGACATCAACGGCGTATGGGCATCGGTCAACTTCCCGAGCCAGATCACGGGCTTCTGCGGCTCGGTGTTCTCGCGTTGCTCGGATCCCGAGCTCGGCCTCGCAGTGACCCGTGCGTGGAACGACTGGTTCTTCGAGGAGTGGCACTCGCGCTCCCCCGAGCGCATCGTCCCGATGGGGATCACGTATCTCGGCGACGCGGCCCAGGGGGCGGAAGAGATCCGCCGCAACGCCGCGCGCGGGTTCACCGCGGTCACGCTGCCCGAGCAGCCGCATCGGATCGGGATGGAGCCGATCTTCTCCGACTGGTGGGAGCCGATCCTCGCCGCGTGCGCGGAGACGGGGACCGTCGTGTGCCTGCACGTGGGGTCGAGCGGAGTCGTCGACTTCCCCGCGGGTGCACCGGTGAAGGAGCTGCCGGCCACGCTGTTCGGTCAGCTCGCGCTCACGTCGTGCGCGGAATGGCTGTGGTCGAAGTGCTGCGTGCGACACCCCGAGCTGCAGATCGCGATGAGCGAAGGCGGCATCGGCTGGGTCGCGATGCTCCACGACCGGCTCGAGAACCTGGTCGAGCGCTCCGGCTACGGGCGAAAGTTCGCGCCGGGGCTCACGCCGGTCGAGGTGCTGCACCGCAACTTCTGGTTCTGCACGATCGACGACCCGTCGACGCTCTCCACGCTGCCGACGGTCGGCGTCGACCACGTGATGTTCGAGACCGACTACCCCCACGGCGACGGGACCTGGCCCGACAGCCAGGAGGTGTTCTCCGACGTCTTCGGCGCGCTCCCCGCCGACTGGATCGCCAAGATCAGCCACGAGAACGCGGCTCGCCTCTTCCGCCACCCCTTGCCGGCAGTCGGGTCGCCCCACGCCATCGGCCTCCGCCCGCCCGTGTGACCCGGCCTCGCGCGGGCGCGGGGCCGCGCGTTGCGGCCCGCGTCGAGGAAGGGTCAGCCGTGGCGGGCGATGCGGACGGAGTCGAGGATCATCGGGATCTGGAACGGGACCCGGATCCAGGCGGCGAGTCCGGACTTGAGCGGGCCGTCACCGTCGACTCCGCCATCGAGCGCGACCTGGATGTTCGCGGTCCACACGCTGAGCAGGGTCGCGGCCGTCAGCCAGCCGCCGAGGCGTCGGGTCCGGCGCGGGATGAGCAGCACGGTGCACGCGAGCTCCGCGACCCCGCTCGCCTGCACCCAGAAGCGCTTTGAACCCGGAGCCCAGCTCGGCACGATCTCTTCGTAGAAGTCCGGGTTCGTGAAATGCGTGACGCCCGCGCCACCCATGATCATCACCATGCGCCACGGGGTCGCCGTGTGCTCGGGCTCGACGATCTCGAAGCGCCCCGCTTCGTCGGTCATACGTCCCACACGACGGGCAGCGTGGTCGGCGAACGGAAGCGCTCGCCGTGGATGTGCACGTCGTCGGCGTCCCAACGATCGGGATCTGGACGCAGGTTCGGGCAGCGGTCGAGCAGCCGGTTCATCGCGCTCGCCATCTCCATGCGCGCGAGGTGCATGCCGAGGCACATGTGCACGCCGACCCCGAACGCGATGTGCGGCTGCGGCGCGCGGAAGATGTCGAAGTCGTCGGGGTGATCCCACCGCGTCGGGTCGTGGTTCGCGGCGCCGATGTTCGTGACGATTATCGAGCCCTTCGGCACCGGGAGTTCCCCGAGCTCGGTGTCGACCGCACACTCACGTGATGTGATGAGCAGCGGGCCCTCCCACCGGATCGACTCTTCGATCGCCTGCGGC
>JADGON010000442.1 GCA_017882945.1 Acidimicrobiia bacterium
CAGGCGGTGGCGGCAAAGGCGGCGGTGAGGACGTCGAGGGCGCGGGCGATCTCGGCCTCGCTCACCACGAGCGGGGGCATGAAGCGCACCACGTTGCCGTAGGTCCCCGCGTTCATCAGCAGCAGGTGCCCGTCGTCGCGGCACCGGCTGATCACCTGGCCGATGCGCGCCGAGTCGTGAGCTCCGGACGCGGGCTCGCCGAGCTCCAGGCCGACCATGAGTCCCGGCCCGCGCACCTCGGCCGCCACGCCCTGGTCCGCGACGATCCGCTCGAGACCTGATCGAAGCTGCTCACCTCGTGCGTTCACGTTCTCGATGAAGCCGGGCTCGGTGAGCACCTCGATCGTGGCCAGCGCGGCCGCGCAGCCGATCGGGTTCCCGCCGTAGGTCCCGCCGTGCGAACCCTTGGGCCAGCGCGCCATGAGCTCGGCCGACGCGCCGATGGCCGAGATGGGAAAGCCGGACGCGATGCCCTTCGCCATGATGAGCACGTCCGGGACGACGTTCGCGGGCTCGATCGCGAACATGGTTCCGGTGCGCGCGAACCCCGTCTGCACCTCGTCGGCGACGAACAGGATCCCGTGCTCCCGGCAGATCTCCTGGACCCCGCGCAGGAACGCGGTCGGCGCCGGGATGTAGCCGCCTTCGCCGAGCACCGGCTCGAGCACCATCGCGGCGGTCTCGCCCGGGGCGGTCTGCGACAAGAGGAGATGGTGGAGCGCCGACAGCGAGCGCTCGACGGAGACCTCCTCGGTCACTCCTTCACGCCACGGGTGTGGGAACGGCGCGACGAACACCCCGGCGGGCAGCGGTGCGTACCCCGCTCGGTACCCGTGCTTCGAGGTGGTCATCGCCATCGTCAGGTGGCTGCGGCCGTGGAAGCTCCCCGAGAACACGATGACGTTCGGACGCCCGGTGGCCTGCTTGGCCAGCTTCACCGCGGCCTCCGTGGCCTCCGCGCCCGAGTTGGCGAAGAAGAACGAGTCGATGCCGTCAGGCGAGATCTCGGCCAACCGGTCGGCGAGCTGCTCGAGGATCGGATTCCGGTAGCAGTTCGCCTGCGCGTGGATGAACTTCGCCGCTTGGTCCTGGATCGCGGCGACGACCTTCGGATGGCAGTGGCCGGTGCTCACGACCGCGATCCCGGCGGTGAAGTCGAGGTACTCGGTGCCGTCGGCGGTGGTGACCGTGCACCCGGACCCGGAGACCACCGGGAGATCCGTCACCTGGAACCACACGTCCGAGAGATGTGAACCCATGCCCCGAGGCTATGCCTCCGGTCGAAGCCGGGTCAGCGGCCGGCCATCGGTCCACGCCGCCGGGTCGCCCGGCTCCCACCGCCCGCCGGGAAGCGCCTCGGCCGCCATGCGCTCGCGGGCGATCCGCTGGGCCGCGCGCCCCGGGGCCACGCCCCACTCCCGGGCGGCGGCGAAGACGCGCCCCACGGTCGCCTCGATCCGCGCCGTCGACGCGAGCGCGCGATCACGCGAGTAGCCGGTGAGCTCTTCGGCGATGTTGAGGATGCCGCCGGCGTTGACGACGAAATCCGGCGCGTAGAGGATCCCGCGCGCCGCGAGCGCGTCGTCCATCTCCTCCGACGCGAGCTGGTTGTTCGCCCCACCGCAGATGATCTCGCAGCGAATCGTGTCGATCGTCTCGGCGTTGACGACGGAGCCGAGCGCACACGGCGCGAGTACGTCACAGGGCTCGCTCACCGCGTCCGCGACGGGGATCGCGTCCACCCCGACCGTGCGCACGAGCTCGCGGACCCGCGCATCGTCGACATCCGCGACCGCCACCGTGGCGCCGTCACCCACCAGGAGCCGGGCCAGCGCCGAGCCCACCTTCCCCGCGCCCTGCACCACGACGTGCCGATCCCGCAATGACGGATCGCCCCAACCCGCCTGCGCCGCGGCCCGCATCGCACGGTGCACACCGAACGCGGTCACCGGCGAGGGATCGCCCGATCCACCCGCGGACTCACTCACGCCCGTGACCCACGGCGTGACCGTTGCGATGCCGTCCATGTCCGCGGTCGTCGCACCGACATCCTCAGCCGCGAGGTAGCGGCCACCGAGCTCGTGGATCGCGCGCCCGAGCGCGCGCAACAGCTCCGGGCTGCGCGTGCGGTAGGGATCGTCGCAGAGCACCACCGCCTTGCCGCCGCCCTGGTGCAGCCCGGCGACCGATGCCTTCAGGCTCATCGCCTCGGAGAGCCGCAGCACGTCGAGCACCGCGTCGTCCTCATGCTCGTAGTGCCAGAAGCGGACGCCACCGAGTGAGGGACCGAGCGCGGTCGAGTGCACCGCGATGACCGCCCGCAATGCCACGGCGGCGTCGGCGACGAACACGACCTGCTCGTGCCCGTGCTCGCTCATCCACGCGCTGACGTCCACGGCCGCACCCACTGACCCGGCCTGCGGGTCAGTGGGAGTCGGAGTCAGCGGGGTCGAGCTCCAGGGACAGCGAGTTGATGCAGTAGCGCTGGCCGGTCGGGTTCGGTCCGTCAGGGAATCGGTGACCCAGGTGACCGCCACAGCGCCGGCACACGACTTCCTCGCGGATCATCCCGTGGCTGGTGTCCGTGACGATGTCGACGGCCTCCATCACGGCGGGCTCGTAGAACGACGGCCACCCCGTGCCGGAATCGAACTTCGTGTCGCTCGCGAAGAGCTCCGCACCGCATCCGGCACACCGGTACATCCCGGCGTCCTTGGTGAACGCGTACTGCCCGCTGAACGCGGGTTCCGTCCCCTGCTTGCGCAAGACGGCGTACCGCTCGGGCGTCAAACGCTCCCGCCACTGCTCGTCGGTCAGCTCGACTTCGCTCGTCTCATCCATGTCCAGAACCGTACGCCTGGTGGGCCAAAGCCATTCCCACCGCCGCTCTGGGTGGCCATCTCCACAGAATCTCCACAGGCTGGGTGGGACATGGCAGCACCCCGTCCTTATCCTGACGGGGTGGCTTCTGCAGCAGCGCTCGCGCCCTCCGCGCGAACAATTCTGATCATTGAGGACGAAGCGACCATTGCTGCCGCGGTCGCCGCCCGCCTCCGATCCGAGGGGTTCTCGGTCGAGATCGCCGGGGACGGGCCCGTCGGCGTGGATCGGTGCCGCCAGATCCATCCCGATCTCGTCGTCCTCGACCTGATGCTTCCCGGCCTCGACGGGCTCGAGGTCTGTGAGCGCATCCAGGCCGATCGGCCGGTACCCGTCCTCATGCTGACGGCCCGGGATTCCGAACGCGATCTCGTGGTCGGGCTCGGCGTCGGCGCGGACGACTACATGACCAAGCCGTTCAGCACCCGCGAGCTCGTCGCCCGGGTTCACGCACTGCTGCGCCGGGTAGACCGGGATCGTGCCGAGGGGGCGGGGACCACAGGAAGTGCGACCGTGCTGGTCGGCGAGGTGATGCTCGACCCGGCGACGCGGCGCGTGACCCGCAACGGCGAGGTCGTGCACCTCACCCCCACCGAGTTCGATCTCTTCGCCTTCCTCGCGGCAGCACCCGACCGGGTGTTCACGCGCGAGGAGCTCCTCGCCGAGGTGTGGGGCTACGAAGTGGTGTCCGGCGGGCGCGCGGTCGACTCGCACGTGCGCGCGGTGCGCCACAAGCTCGGCAACAACCTGATCCGGACCGTCCACGGTGTCGGCTACGCGCTCGACGATGCTGGGGTCCAATGAGGCACATGCCCGAGCGTCCGCTCGATCCGCTGCCGTCGATCAAGATCAAGCTGTCCGCACTCATCGTCGGTGCGGTCGGCATCACGGTCTTCGTCTTCTGGTTCGGCGTCCGCATCCTCGGGCTGTGGCCGAGCGTCAGCGGCGTCGCGGCCGCGATCGTCGCGCTCGTCCTCGTTCGCTTCGTCGCCCGCGGCCTCACTACCCCGTTGCGCGAGATGGCCGAGGCCACCCAGGCCATGGCGAAGGGCGACTACTCCCGGCGCGTCACCGACACATCACGCGACGAGATCGGCCGGCTCGCCCGCTCGTTCAACCGCATGGCCTCGGAGCTCGCCGAGACGGACCGAGTGCGACGCGACCTGGTGGCGAACGTCAGCCACGAGCTGCGCACTCCCCTGACCGCGCTCCAGGCCACGCTCGAGAACATCGTCGACGGTGTCGCGGTTGCGGATCCCGACACCCTGGTCACCATGCTCACGCAGGTCGAACGGTTGGGCCGCCTGGTGGTGCAGCTGCTGGACCTCTCCCGGCTCGAAGCCGGCACCGTGCCGCTCGACCGCCAGGACTTCGCCGTGGCTCCGGTGCTCGCGCACGCGGTGCGGGAGCAGAAGCTCAACGCTCCGGGCGTCGGAATCAGCATGACCGTCGACGAGCCCGGCCTCGCGGCTGACGGCGACCCCGAGCGCGTGCACCAAGTGGTCGCGAACCTGCTCGAGAACGCGGTGCGGCATTCGCCCGCGGGCGGCGCGGTCGAGGTGCGCGCCCGTCGCAGCGCCTCCGGCGTCACGATCGAGGTCATCGACGAAGGTCCTGGGATCCCCGACCAAGAGGTCAACCGGGTCTTCGAGCGGTTCTACCGGGCCGACTCGGCCCGCGCAACGAGCGACGGTGGCGCGGGACTCGGCCTCGCCATCGCCCGCTGGATCGTCGACCTTCACGGCGGCGAGATCCACCCCGAGCGGCGTGAGCCCCACGGCTGCCGCATGGTTGTCACCCTGCCCGGCGCCCGACCGACTGCGGTTCGGGCCTGATGCTTCACCACACAGGAGAGATGCAGATGAGCCGATTCGCGACGGTCGACGAAGCCCTGAAGCGCATCCGGCGCGGCGAGATGGTCCTGGTTGCCGACGACGAGGACCGCGAGAACGAGGGTGACCTCACGCTCGCGGCCGAGTGGGTCACGCCCGAGGCCGTGAACTTCATGCTGCGCTGGGCCCGCGGGCTCGTCTGCATGCCGATCGATCCGTCGTACCTGCAGCGGCTCGACGTCCCGCCGATGGTGCCGCCGGGTCGTGCCGGCTGCGACACGGCGTTCTCCGTCTCGATCGACCACGTCGGTTCGGGCAGCGGCATCGGTGCCGCCGACCGCGCGCACACCATCAAGCGCATCATCGACCCGAGCTCACGCCCGAGCGACTTCATCCAGCCCGGTCACGTGTTCCCGCTGCGCGCCCGTCCGGGTGGCGTGCTCGAGCGTCGCGGCCACACCGAGGCCGCAGTGGACCTCGCCCGGCTCGCCGGCCTCGCCCCGGCCGCGGTGATCTGCGAGGTGCTCCACGACGACGGATCCCCCGCCCGTCTCCCGTTCCTCGAGCTGTTCGCGCAGGAGCACCGGGTCGCGATGATCACCGTCGCCCAGATCGCCGACCACCGGGCCGGCCTGGCCGAGGAGTCCGCGGACGACTCCGCCCGCCTCCTCCTCTAGCCCCACCCCCTCCACCCCGTCCCCCGCGCCGAGCTGAGATCCGACGACGCCGCCCTGGGGTCAGACGACCTGGAGGGTGAGCCAGAGGGCGGTGACGGCGAGGACGAGCGCGATGGGTGTCGCGAGGAACGCGAATCGGTAGAACGCGCGGCGCCGGGGCTCGACGTTCGAGGCTCGCACCTCTCTGCGCCAGAGCAGGGTCGCGAGGGAGCCGCTGTAGGTGACGTTCGGTCCGATGTTCACCCCGACAAGCAGCGCGAGAAGCTGTGGTGCTGATCCGGCCGGGATCGCCGCGAGCAGGATCAACGTCGCGGGCAGGTTGTTGACGACGTTCGCGAGGAGCGCACCGAGCAGCGCGATCCCGAGCAACGCACCGAAGCCGGCGCCGTTCGGCACCAGATGCGCGACCGCGTCACCGAGACCGTCGTGCTGTGCGGCTGCCACGACGAGCGACAGCGCGACGACGAAGAGCACGAACTCGATCGCGGTCATCGTGAGCACTCGTTGTGGATGCAGCTTGCCGGTGCCGACCGCCCCGAGGGCCAAGATCAGCGCCACCACTGCCGCGACCCAGACCGGCTCGACGCCGATCAGCGAGCTCACCGAGAAGCCCAGGAGGAGCACGACGAGCGCGCCGAACGTGCACCGCCCGAAGCCGTCGAGCGACGGCGGCAGTGGCGTCGTGCTGCGCTCGTGCGTGCGGTTCGGCAGCTTCCGGGCTCCCACCCACGTGACCACCCCGACTGCGACCGCGGTCGCGGGCGCCATGCGCAGCGCGAAGGCCGCGAACGTGAGCCCGGTGGCCGGGAAGACCAGCAGGTTCGTGAGGTTCGACACCGGGAGGAGCAACGATGAAGCGTTCGCCATCTGCGCGGTCGTGAGCAGCGCACGGTCGGGTGTGGGGGCCGGCCGACCGGCAACCATCTGCACCACGACCGGCGTGAAGAGCACGGCCGTTGCGTCGAGGCTCAGGACTGCGGTGATCGCCACGCCGAGCAACGCAACCGCGACGACGAGCTGGCGGGGCGAATGGGCGAGCCGGTCGACGAGCCCGCCCGCGGCACGGAAGAGCCCGGCCTCGCGCGCGACCTCGGTGATCACGAAGATCGCGACGAGGAACCCGAGCGTCGGGCCGAGCTCATCGAGCGTGTCACCCGCAACCGAGAACGGCAGCGCCCCGGAGACCAGCACCGCGATGACACCGGCCAGGCCCACGAACAGCTCGATGCGAGGCCGTGCGCCCCGGGCCACCACGACGAGCAGCACCGCGAGCGCAACGAATGCCACGTCCCGACCCTATCCATGCTGCTCCGGATCGAACCCGGGTGCGGTCAGTCGCCGGGGTGTTCCCCGACTTCGCGGAGAGCCGCTGCGATCGCGCCCCGCAGCCTGCGGGCCGTGTCCGGGGCCAGATACGCGACGACACCCCGGGCCGCGTGGCCGCGCTCCTCGAGCGTCAGGCTGACCCGGGGTGAACCGTCGGTCGAGATGTCCGGGTCATCGTTCAGCCCGACCATCCATGAGACCGGTGGGAACTCCTCGTCCGCCGGATGGTCGTCGAGCGCGTCATCGATCGATCGTCGCATGACCAGACAGTAGATCGACGCTCAGGTGACGAGGGAGAGGACGAGGCCGACTTGGCCGAGGTGGTATGTGATCATGATCGCCCCGCTGGCCCACCGTCGGGGCTGGACGAACCGGGTCTCGCCGATGAGCGCGTCCGAGCCCATGAAGAGCAGCGCGCCAACCGCCGCGAGCGCGTTCCCGCTCGCCACCGCGCTCACCACCATCGCCGCGATCACGACGACATACGCGATGACCGGGCCCAGCAACGCGTCCTCACCGCTGGCCCTGATCCCTCGCACCAACCGGGCCGCCAACACCCCGGCGACGATGACCACCGGAATCGCCAGCAGCCAGTTCCCCTCGGTGTGCAGGTTCAGGCCCACGGTGTACGCGACGTGTCCGAGCAGGAACGCCCCGAGACCGAACACGAAGCGGTCGCGCGGCAGCATGAGGAAGATGTCGCCGAGCAGCGAGAACCCGAGCGCGACGACGAACCAGGTGCGGGTGTCGCTGTGCACCGGATCGAGCGCGATCGCAACCGCGATCAGGAAGGCGAGCGTTGCGGGCTTACACACGTACTCGACGGACTTCGAGCCGCGCGCGACGGCGACCCAGTCACCGACGGCGAAGACGCCGGTGATCCCCAGGAGGACCCAGGCGGCGGTGGTCACGGCTGGGTCTGCTCGCGCATCGTGTCACCATAGGTGACGTGCCCGGTGCCGACCCTCTGCTCAGCGCGCTCGTCGACATCGTCGGTCCTACGCATGTCCTCGTCGACGCGGAGCTCCGTGCGGGATACGAGATCGACTGGACCGGACGGTTCCATGGCGAGGCGCGCGCGGTGGTCCGGCCCGGCGATGCCACGCAGGTGGCCGCGGTGCTGGCCGCGTGCAGCGAACACCGCGCTCCCGTCGTCCCCCAGGGGGGCAACACCGGGCTGGTCGGCGGCAGCGTGCCTCGCGGCGGCGAAGTCGTCCTCAGCCTTCAGCGCATGAACGAGATCTCGATGGACGCTGAACACGGCGAAGCAGTCGTCGGTGCCGGCGCGACCCTCGAGCACGTGCAGGAAGCGGCGCGACGCGGCGGGTGGGAGCTCGGCGTGGACCTCTCGTCGCGCGGCTCGTGCACGATCGGCGGCATGGTGGCGACGAACGCGGGCGGGGAGCACGTGATCCGGTACGGGCCGATGGCCGACCAGCTCATCGGGGTCGAGGCCGCGCTGTCCGACGGCACTCTCGTGGGTCGGGTTCCCGCGTTGCGCAAGGACAACACCGGCTACCACTGGCAAGGGCTGCTCGCCGGGAGTGAAGGCACGCTGGGCGTGATCACCCGCGTGCACCTCCGACTTGTGCCGTGTCTCACCGAACGCGTCGTCGTCCTGCTGGCCTTGGACGATCTCGCGGCCGCGGTTGCCGTCTCCGCCCGGCTACGCCACGCGCTCGACTCACTGCTCGCGCTCGAGGTGTGCTTCGCGGATGGCATCGAGCTCGTACGCCGGCATCTCGAGCTTCCCGAGCCGTTCAGCCCCGCGGCCCCCGTCGTGGTGCTCGCCGAGTGCGCACAGCGGGACGGGAGCACCGACGCGCTCGTCGACCGACTCGGGACGCTCATCGCCGTCATCCCCGAGGTGAGGGCCTCGGCGGTTGCCGCGGATGCCCGCACCCGGGCCCGGCTCTGGAGCTACAGGGAAGGCCACGCCGAAGCGATCAACGCGACCGGGATCCCCCACAAGCTCGACGTCACCTTGCCGCTCGACGAGCTCGTCGACTTCGAGCCGGCGGTGCGCGCCCGCGTCGCCCGGGTTGCCCCCGACGCACGGGTGGTCCTCTTCGGGCACATCGGGGACGGCAACCTCCACGTCAACGTGATCGGGCCACCGCCCGACGATCCCACCGTCGACGACGCCGTGCTCGATCTGGTGATCGAGATGGGCGGGAGCATCAGCGCCGAGCACGGCATCGGGATCGCGAAGCGCGCCGCGCTCGCCCGCAGCTCCCTCCCCGGAGAGCTCGCGGCGATGCGGGCGCTGAAGCGTGCACTCGATCCGCACGAGATCCTCAATCCCGGGGTCCTGTTCCCCGCGTGAAGCTGATCGATCGTTGGCAGGCGCAGCTCGAGCGAGCCGGTGAGCGCCACCCGCGGCTCGCGGTGGCCACCGCGGTGCAACGCCGGTTCGGCGCCGAGCGTGGCGCCAACCTGGCCGCCGCGATCAGCATGCGCGCCTTCCTCTCGCTCTTCCCCGTGCTCGTGCTCGCGATCGCATTCGTGGGGTTCGTCGGCGGCGACCCGCGCCAGGTCGCGGACGACATCGTGCGCGAGCTCGGCCTCAGCGGCAGCGCCGCGGCCACCGTCACCCACGCGGTCAAGACCGCGCAGAACACGAAGGTTGCGTCGAGCATCATCGGGATCGTCGGTCTGCTCTGGACCGGCACCGGGCTCGCCGCCTCCCTCACCGCGGCGTGGAACCAGACGTGGCGCATCCCGGGCGGTGGCGTGCGTGGCCGGATGCTCGGGTTCGTCTGGTTGCTCGGCGGGCTGGTGTTGTTCGCGCTCGCGCTCCTCCTGCTCTCGCTCGTCGGCGACAACGGCGCCCTGCCGGAGATCGGCATCGTCGCCGGCATCGTCGTCAACACCTTCGGGTTCCTCTGGACCGCGTGGTTGCTCCCGACGCGACGGATTCCGCTCCGCGCGATGCTGCTCGCCGCGGCGACCGGCGGTGTGTGCCTCGAAGCCTTGAAGATCATCGGGACGTTCGCGATCCCGCGGATCGTGACCCGATCGTCGGAGCTCTACGGCGCCATCGGTGCGGTGTTCGCGCTTCTGGTGTGGTTCCTCGTCATCGGGCGGGTCGTGGTCTACGTGACGTTGATCGAGCACGAAGGCTGGAAGCGGCGGAGCGCGCCGCACGAGGTCAGGGAGCCAGACGCTCGATGACCCAGCCCGCCCCGGCCCGTCGGTACCGGACGCGGTCGTGCAACCGGTCGGTGCGGTTCACCCAGAACTCGAACACCTCGGGCGCGAGGCGGTAGCCGCCCCAGAACGGCGGCAATGGCACTTCGAGGCTCGGGTCCGCGAACCGCGCCTCTGCTTCGGCGAGGAGTGCCTCGAGGAACGCGCGACCCTCGATCGGCGCGCTCTGGGGTGATGCCCACGCGCCGACTTGATGCCCGCGCGGCCGGTGAGCGAAGTACACCTCGGATTCGGCGCGCGGGACCCGGGCGACCGGGCCCTCGATCCGGATTTGACGATCGAGCTGCGACCAGTAGAAGAGGGCAGCTGCCCGTGGATTCGCGTCGAGCTCCTCGGCCTTGCGGCTCTCATAATTGGTGTAGAAGACGAGGCCGCGATCGTCGAACCCGCGCAGCAACACCACCCGGGCCGCCGGGTGACCGTCGGTCGATGCGGTCGCGATCGTCATCGCCGCGGCCTTGTCGCCGGTTGCGATCTCGGCCTCGGCGTACCAGCGCTCGAACTGGCGGAACGGGTCGGCGTCCACCGTGCGCTCGTCGAACGCGTCGGGTGACGGGGTCATGACGGCACGGTATCCTGGCCCGCGTGAGCTTCCACCACGTTGCCATCGCCACCAACGATCTCGAAGCAACCCACCGCTTCTACACGGAAGTCATGGGCTTCGACCTCGTGAAGACCGTCGTCGGGGAGACGCTCGAGGGAGGTTGGGCCCGTCACGTGTTCTACGACACACACCAGGGTGGGCTCATCGCCTTCTGGGACATCCACGACGAGAACCTGCCCGAGTTCAACTCCTCGATCAGCAAGGGCCTCGGGCTCCCGGCGTGGACCAACCACATCGCCTTCGATGCGCCGACGCTCGAGGACCTCGGCTCGATGCGCCGCCGGTGGCAGGACCACGGCGAGAAGGTGGTGGAGATCGATCACGGCTGGTGCACCTCGATCTACATCAACGACCCCAACGGGATCATGGTCGAGTTCTGCACGACGACCGTCGACTTCACGGATGCCGATCGCGCCGAGGCGCAGGCACTCCTCGTCGCCGAGAAGCCTCCGCTCGAGGACGCCCCCACCGTCATCTTCCACGAGGCCACGACCGAACCTGCCCCCGCCTGACCCGAACCACACGTTGGCGCCAGCTCCCCACAGCACGCGTGGGCGCGTGATGCCGAAAGGGGAAGACGGGCGGGTCAGGCGATGACGCGGGCGGCGCGGAGAGCCTGAAGCTCTTCGTCGGTGAGGCCCGCGACGGCGCGCAGCACTTCATCCGTGTGCTCGCCGAGCCGCGGCCCGACGGCGCGCACCGAGCCCGGGGTGCGCGAGAGCTTGGGCACGACGCCCGCCATCGGCAACGGACGATCGAATCCGGCTGCCAGCCGCAGCACCATGTCGCGCGCCGCGAAGTGTGGATCCGCCGCGAGATCCGGTGCCGAGTGGATCAATCCGCTCGGCACCGAGTGACGCTCCAACAACGACAGCAGGTCTTCGGCCGGATGCTGGACGCTCCAGCGCGCGATCTCGACGTCCAGCTCGTCTTGGCGCGCGCCGCGCGCTTCATGCTCCGCGTACCGCTCGTCGGTCGCCAGCTCGGGACGGCCCATCGCTTCGCACAACCGGGCGAAGACCGCGTCGGCGTTCGCGGCGATGACCACATCGCGATCGTCCGCGGTCGGGTACGCGTTCGAGGGTGCGACACCTTTGAGCACGCCACCGTTGCGGGTACGGGTCACGCCGCCCAGCTCGAAGTCCGCGACCGTGGACTCCATGAGCGCGAACACGGCCTCAGCGATCGCGACGTCGACCTCCTGGCCCTTCTGGCTGCGTTCACGCTCGTGGAGCGCGGTGAGGGTGCCGATCACCGCGAACAGGGCCGCGAGCGAGTCGCCGAGCGAGATCCCGGTGCGGGCGGGACGGTGGTCCGGCTCGCCCGTCGTGAAGCGGATCCCGCCGACGGCCTCCCCGATCGCACCGAAGCCCGGCTCGTGCGCCCGCGGGCCGGTCTGGCCGTAGCCGGACACGTGGACGAGCACCACGGCCGGGTTGACCGCGGCGAGCGCGTCGTAGCCGAGGCCCCACCGCTCGAGGGTGCCCGGCTTGAAGTTCTCGAGGACGACGTCGACGTGCTCGGCCAGGCGGCGAACCACATCACGACCGCGCTCGTCGCGCAGGTCCACCGCCACCGACCGCTTGTTGCGCGCGATCGCGGGCCACCACAGGCTCCGTCCATCTTCGAGCACGCCCCATCGCCGCATTGGATCGCCGGCCTCGGGCGGCTCGACCTTCACCACGTCCGCGCCGAGGTCCCCGAGCAGCTGCCCCGCGAAGGGCCCGGCGATGAAGGAACCGAGCTCCAGGACGCGCAGGCCGTCGAGGGCCGGTCGATCGGCAGGCATCGGCCGGTAGCCTGCCATGCAATGCCGTCACCCCCCGCAACTCGGATCGGTCACTACGACAACCCGTACCTGGTGGCCGAGTGGCACCGGAGCCCGCCCGGCGAGACGGTCTGCACACCGCTCATCCTCGAGACCGCCGACAACGCCGTGGCGCAGGGCTGGCTGTACGCGCGGGGCGGCGAGAGCACCGTCGTCGTGCTCATGCACCCGCGGGCGAACTTCTCGCATCACTACCTGACACCGGGGCTGCTCGAGGCCGGCCTGGCGGTGCTCAACGTCAACAGCCGCTGGTTGAACAACGACGCCACCCTCATCCACGAACAGGTGCTCCTCGACGTCGCCGCCGCGCTCACCGCGGCCCGTCGTCGCTACAACCGGGTCGTGCTCTGCGGCAACAGTGGCGGCGCATCGCTCTTCACGTTCTACCTGCATCAGGCACTCGCCCCCGAGGGCGAACGGCTCACCGACACCGCGGCCGGCGATCCGTTCGACCTCAACCGGTTCGAGCTCCCCGGCGCCGACGCGATGGTGTACCTCGCGGGTCATCCCGGTGAAGGCCACTTCCTCCTCCACGCGATCGACCCATCGGTCAACGACGAGGACGACCCCGTTTCGTGTGACGCGGCGCTCGATCTCTACAACCCGGCCAACGGGTTCGTCGAGCCTCCCGACGAGCCGCGATACGAGATCGACTTCCTCGAGACGTACCGCGACGCACAACGAGCCCGCGTCGAGCGCATCGATGCCATCGCCCGCGCGGCTGTCGCCCGTCGGCGCGAAGCGCGTCGGCGGTGGGCGGAGACGGGAGACGTCGCCGACCGCCGCGTCTCGATCGCGACCGACTTCCTGCGCGTCTACCGCACCGACGCGGATCCCCGGTGCGTCGATCGGACCCTGGACCCGTCCGATCGAGGCTACGGATCGCTGTGGGGCAAGCGTCCCGACTGGATCAACTACGGCGCGGTCGGATTCGGGCGGGTAGTGAGCCCGGAGGCGTGGCTGTCCACCTGGTCCGGCCTGTCGTCGCGAGCCGAGATCCCCACCACCGGGGCCCGCATGACGCTGCCGAGCCTCCTCGTGTCGTACACCGGCGACACGTGCGTCTTCCCGTCCGACGACGAGCTGGTCGCCCGCTCGCTGGCGACCACGCGGCTGGACCGCGTTCTGGTGCCCGCGGACCACTACGGTTTTCCCGTCGAGACCGGACGTGAAGTCGCCACCCGAACGGTCGCCGACTGGATCACCGCGCAATAGCCTCTTTCAGGTATGAACCAATCGTAAAGCGCGAACCGTTACTCTCCCCCGGTGCGCCGGAACCCCGTGTTCGTCGTGATCACCGTTCTGGGTCTCGCGGTGCTCGGGTACCTGTTGTTCGTCCCAACCGATTCCTCGGCCCGCGGCGTCCGCCGGGCGCAGGTTCAGCCGACGCGCAGCACCACGACGACCACCCCCACGACCGCGCCCCCGGCGTTCGTGGATGCGTTGCCGCCGGCACCCACGGCGCGGTGGGTCAGCAGCGAGAACGCGAAGCCCGGCACGCGGGACTGGGTCGCGACCCCGGACCCGAAGCACTCGATCGAAGGCTTCGCGAGCGCGGTGAGCGCGGCGCAGGGCGAGACGGTCGGCCTGTACGTGTCGACGACCGCGCCGACCTTCCACGTCGAGGCCTACCGCGTGGGTTGGTACGCCGGGCTCGGAGGGCGTCACATCTGGAGCTCGGCGGAGGTTCCCGGGGTGCATCAGGCGTCCGGCCGGTACATCTCGGGCATCAACATGGTCGAGGCACCGTGGTCACGCTCGCTCGACGTCGTGCCCGATCAGACCTGGCCGCCGGGCGTCTACCTCTTGAAGCTCGTCGCGTCGACCGGCGGACAGAGCTACATCCCGCTCACGGTCCGCGACGACGCGAGCCACGCGGCCTTCGTCGTCCAGCAGTCGGTCACGACGTGGGAGGCGTACAACCTCTGGGGTGGTAGCAACCTCTACGAGGGCGGTAACCACGGAGCTCGGTCGTCGCGCTCACGAGTGGTGTCGTTCGACCGCCCCTACGCAGGGAACGGGTCGGGCGACTTCCTCGGCAACGAGCTCGGCCTCGTCACGCTGGTCGAGAAGCTCGGCCTCGACGTCACCTACTGGACCGACATCGACCTGCACACGCGGCCCGATCTCCTGTTCCAGCACCGGGTGCTGCTCAGCCTCGGGCACGACGAGTACTGGTCGGGCCCGATGCGCCTCGGTGCGGAGACAGCCCGCGACCACGGTGTCAATCTCGTGTTCTTCGGTGCAAACGCGATCAACCGCCGGATCCGCCTCGAGGATTCACCGATCGGACCGTCGCGGCGCGAGGTGAACTACAAGGACGACAGCTCCGACCCGATGCTCCGGACGAACCCGAAGGACGCGACAGTCGATTGGCGCAATGCCCCGATCAGTCAACCCGAGAGCGCACTGCTCGGCGAGTCCTACGAATGCAATCCGGTGAAGGCCGACATGGTCGTCTACGACGCCTCGAACTGGTTGTTCACGGGGACCGGGCTCACCGGCGGGGGCAAGATCGAAGGGCTCATCGGTACGGAGTACGACCACTACAACTCGTGGCGCGCACACCCGAACAACGTGACGATCCTCTCCGACTCACCGCTGACGTGCGGCTCCATGAAGTCGCACGCGAACTCGACGTACTACACGGCGCCGAGTGGCGCGGGGGTGTTCGACTCGGGTACGAACTTCTGGGTCAACGCACTCGGCGGTCCGTGCACCAGCGGCATGTGTCCGACGGTGCCTGCCGTCGCCACGATCACCGAGAACCTGTTGCGCGTGTTCGGCAACGGGCCGGCCGGCCAGTCCCATCCGTCGGTCGCCAATGCCGACGCGGTCACGACGTCGCGCCGACGGGGGATCCCGGTCTCCCAGGCCCCCCCGGCCCAGGTGCCGTCGGCGTCGGCACCGGCACCGCCGGTCGAGGCCGCGCACTCCACATCCACGGCCCGGTAGGGTGCCGAACGCCCGGCCGTCACCGAAGGAGCTCCAGTGGACTTCGCGATCTCTCCCAAGGCGGAGGAGCTACGCCAGCGCCTTTCCGATTTCGTAGCTACGCACGTCGAGCCCGCCACCCCGGTCTACTTCGAGCAGGTTCGGGAGTCCGGCGACCCGCACTTCCACCCTCCCGTGATGGAGGACCTCAAGCGCGAGGCACGCAGTCGTGACCTCTGGAACCTGTTCCTGCCCAACGCGGAGCACGGGGCGGGGCTGAGCAACGTCGACTACGCGCCGCTCTGCGAGATCATGGGCCACAACTTCCTGACGGCCGAAGCAACGAACTGCGCGGCGCCCGACACCGGCAACATGGAGATCCTGGCCGAGTTCGGCACGACCGAGCAGCAGGAGGAGTGGCTGGTCCCGCTCCTCGAAGGCGAGATCCGTTCGTGCTTCGCGATGACCGAGCCGTGGGTCGCGAGCTCCGACGCGACGAACATCCAGAGCCGCATCGAGCGCGACGGCGACGACTACGTCGTGAACGCGCACAAGTGGTGGACGAGCGGCGCGGCATCGGCACGCTGCAAGATGGCGATCCTCATGGGGGTGTCGGATCCCGACGCCGACCCCTACCACCGGCACTCGATGATCATCGTCCCGATGGATGCACCGGGCGCGCAGGTCGTGCGCACGCTCTCCGTCTTCGGTCATGACGCGGGCGGTGGGCACTGCGAGACCATGTTCGAGGACGTGCGCCTCCCCGCGGGCAACATCCTCGGCGGTGAGGGCAACGGGTTCGCGATGGCCCAGGCCAGGCTCGGCCCCGGACGGATCCACCACTGCATGCGCGCCATCGGCCTGGCCGAGAAGGCGCTCGAGCTGATGTGCATGAGGGCCCAGCTCCGGGTCGCCTTCGGCAAGCCGCTGGCCGACCAGGGTGTCGTCCAAGACCAGGTCGCCGAGAGCCGCATGGAGATCGAGCAGGCCCGCCTGCTGACGATGAAGGCCGCGTGGCTCATGGACACCGTCGGCAACAAGGGTGCGCGGTTCGAGATCGCGGCGATCAAGGTGCTCGCGGCACGCACCGCGACGACCGTCATCGATCGCGCCATCCAGGTCTTCGGTGGCGCGGGCGTCTCGCAGGACTGGCCGCTCGCGGACATGTACGCACACGCCCGCACGCTGCATCTCGTGGACGGTCCCGACGAGGTCCACAAGCAACAGATCGCGCGCCGTGAGCTGCGCAAGTACGAGTCGCTGCGCGCATGAAGATCCGGATCGGCTACGGGCTCGGCGCACAACGCGGGCTGACGGCCGACCGCTTCAACCAGATGGTCGACGCGCTCGAAGCGCTGAAGTTCGACTCGTTGTGGCTCTCGGAGCGAGTGAGCGGCGACGCGCCCGACCCCATCATCGGCCTGTCGGTCGCGGCGGGCCGGACGAAGAAGCTCAAGCTCGGCACGAGCGTGCAGGTGCTCCCCGGCCGCAACCCGGCGCTGCTGGCCAAAGAGCTCGCCAGCCTCGACGTGCTCTCCGGCGGTCGACTGCTTCCGGGCTTCGGCCTCGGCGTCGTGAACCCGGCCGAGCAGCAGGCGTTCGGGGTCGCACGCGAAGACCGATCAGCGTGGTTCGACGAGGCGCTGCCGCTCGTGCGCCGCCTGTGGCTCGAGGACGCGGTCGATCACGACGGCGCCCGGTTCCACTACGAAGGCCTGCGCGTGCTCCCCAAGCCGGTCCAGCGACCGCCCGACGTGTGGCTCGGCGGCAAGGCACCGGGTGAGCTCCGGCGGGTCGGACGGCTGGGCGACGGTTGGCTCGCCTCGTTCGCCACACCCGAGGTCTGCGCCGCGAGCCGGCCGGCGATCGAGGAGGCGGCCGGCGCCGCGGGTCGCGAGATCGACCCCGAGCACTTCGGTGCGATGGTCTTCTACTCGCACGGCGAGGTTCCCGAGCCGGTGAAGGCGCTCATCGCGTCGCGCAACCCCGACGCGAATCCCGACGAGCTCGTCCCGAGCACGCTCGACGCGCTCGAGCACCAGATCGAGCAGTACATCGCGCGCGACTTCTCGAAGCTCGTGCTCGTCCCGCTCCAGGAGCCCGACGACTGGCGCGCCGAGCTCGAGCCACTCGCGGATCGGATCCTCGCCCTCCAGAACTAGCGTCGCGGCGTCGCGGTGAACTGCTCGATCAACAGGGCCGCGTCGGGGTACTGCTCGGCAACCTGGAACGGGCTCCCGGTCTCCACGTCCTCGGGTTGCACTCCTGGCCATTCGGTGCTCCCGCCGAGGAACCAGCTCCCGCTGCCCACGACCCGCGCGGTGTGGAACGTCCCACCCGGGAGGAAGAGCTGCAGCTTCTGTCCGGCAGCCAGATCGGGACCGAGCACCTCCACCGCGTGGGTGCCGTCGGGATACATCGCCAACACGTCGAGCGGGGCACCGAGGTAGCGGTGATACAGCTGATCGTTGCGAATCCGGTGCAGGTGCACCGGACGCTCGGGCGTCACGAGGAAGTAGAGCCCGCCCCCCAGCTGCCGGCCGTCCGCAAACGGCGCGCGCAG
>JADGON010000110.1 GCA_017882945.1 Acidimicrobiia bacterium
TCGGAACCGTCGTCTATGACCTCGCCGACTTCGGCATCGATCCCGGCGAGCGCCGCGACGCGCTCGCGTCCTACGCGGCCCGCTTCGAGACCGCGGACGAGTCCAAGGCCTCGCGATGACCCGTTTCGGTGTGGCGCAGGGTCGCTCCAGCGACCCCAAGTCGCACCGAAACGAGTGGGGTGGGGGGCGGTGGCCGCGGGATCTGGCGGCGACGGGACTGACGTTGGTGTGGGGCGCGTTCTCGCACCGGATGATCCCCGAGCGCGCCCGACCGGTCGCGGGTGCCGGTGCGGCCCTCGGCCTCGCCGCGTTGGCCCGCGGGTTCGGCGCCGATGCGCGCGATCTCGGCTGCGATCGTCGGGATCTCCCTTCCGGGCTGCGCGTCGGCGCGGTCGCCGCGGGCGCGATCGTCGCCACGATTGCGACCGCCCGCGCGCTCGATCGCCAGGGCAGCGCGTTTCGCGACGCGCGCGTCACCGACGCCTCGCGAGGGGAAGCGGCCCTCCACCTCCTCGTCCGCATCCCGTTCGCGACCGCGCTCGTGGAGGAGCTTGTGTTTCGCGGCGTGATCCTCGGGTTCGGGTTGCGCGAGGGGGACCGGCGCCGCGCGCTGCTGATCAGCTCGATCGGGTTCGGTCTGTGGCATGTCGGCGCGGCCCTGCATCCCGAGCGTCAACGAGCGACCGGCGAAGTGGTCGGCCACCGGCTCGCTACCGGTCCCGCCGTGGTCCTGGGTGATGTGGCCGCGACCACGATCGGCGGGATCGGCTTCGGTTGGCTGCGCCTCCGCTCCGGAAGCATCGCGGCACCGGCGATCGCCCACGCGGTGCTGAACGCCAGCGCCTACGTGGCGACCCGGTTCAGGCCCGGCGCGGCGCGCTGAAGATCTCGCGCACCAGCGGCTCGAAGTGCTCGAGCGGCGGCGTGTCGTAGTCGGGGTCGAACGAGGTCTGGTCCCACTCATCCGCGAAGCGCTCGGCGAGGTCGTACGCCGGGTGGCCCACGTACTGCTGGCGAGCCTCCGGATCCTTGCCCATGAACCCGTAGTAGTGCCGGCCCTGGAAGTCCTGGTGCACCTGGACCATCCACACGACGTCGTCCCGCACGTACGGCTTCAGCAGCGCCGCGGCGACGGCCGGGTGGTTCGGCTCGGACACAGCCTTCGCGATGTCATGACACAACGCGGCGGCGACGATCTCCTTGTCCGCGCCGGCGCGCTCGGCGCGTGCCGCGGTCTGGCACACATGCGTGAGCTGGTCCACCGCGAATCCGTTCGTGATCCCCGAGAGCGCGCGCAGCATCCCGAGCATGCGGTCGGGGACGTTGGCCCAGTCGTCGACGGACTCACGAGCGATGTGGTCCCACTGCTCGCGGGTCGACTCGTCCATGCGGGCAAATGTTCCCCGATCCGTCGCGGGGTCGGTCGTGGTCGCGTCGTGCATCACTGCTCCCGGGTCACTCGTCGAGAAGGTCGGGCTGGTCTTCGACGATTCGTTGGTACAGCGGCTGGAACGTGAACCACCCGGCCGCGTTGGAACCGGACTCGGAGAAGACCTGGCGTGCGGCCTCGTCGTCGATCGGCACCGGCGTGCCGGCCGCCTCGGCCAGCAACGTGACGTGGCAGCACTGCTCCATCCGGATGAACCACCAGGCTGCCTCGTCGACCGAGTGCCCGACGGTCAGCAGTCCGTGGTTGCGCAGGATCGCGGCCTTGTTCGAGCCGAGCGCTGCCGCGATCCGGTCGCCTTCCTCGCGGTCGAGCACCACCCCCCGGAAGCCGTCGTACAGCGCAGTCGGTCTGCTCGGGGTCCCGAGCCGTGATGTGGCCGGCCACCCCTTCGTCGAAGCCGTAGCGCGAGAACAGCCGGAACGCGGCGGCGAGTCGCTGCTTGCGGTGGCGCCGCTCGTCGGTGATGGAGGTGGCCCCGGAGTACGGGAACTCGAGCGGGGTCTCGACGGTCGACACCATCACGATCCTCCTGGGTCTCGGGCGCCCGGGCTGAACGCTTGTTCAGTCTGGCACGGCACCCCGATGCGGTCAAGATGGTCAGGTTCCTGACCGGCTGTTCATCGCGCCATCCGACCACCTCGAGGAGCAGTTCCGTGGCCGCAGCACTTCCCGATGATCTCACGGCCCGGGCACGGATCCGCGAGGCGGCGTTCCGGCGCTTCGCCGACCAGGGCGTCGAGGGAACGTCGCTCCGAGCGATCGCCGAGGACGCCGGGACGTCCGCCGCGCTCGTCGTGCACCACTTCGGCTCCAAGGACGGCCTCGTGCGCGCCGTGGACGACGCCGCGGTCGCCGCGTTCCGCAGCGAGATCGCGAAGCTGGCGACCGACCGCGCGCCGGACGCGCTGTCGGCCGACTTCGGTGCCGTGTTCGAGCGGGTCATCGGTGGCGACCCGGTGATGCGCGCGTACCTTCGGCGCGCGCTGCTCCAGAACGAGCCGTCGAGCACCGCGCTGCTCGACGAGCTGCTCCAAGCGACCCGCAGGGGTCTGGACGTGCTCGAGCGTTCCGGTGGATTGCGCGAGGTGGAGGACCCCGAGTGGCGGCCGTACCAGGTGCTGTTCATCGCCTTGGGCTCGATGCTGCTCGAGCCATTGCTCCAACGTGAGCTCGGCGGGCACGCGTTCGACCGTGACGTCGTGCGCAGCCGCGGCATCGCGAATCTCGACTTCTTCGCCCACGGCCTCCTCGCGACCTCGCCGCGCTGAGGCGCCGCCGGCTTCAGCCGGGTGGCAGATGCTCCGGAATCGGAATGCTGGCGCCGCCGCCCGCCCCGAACTCGCCTTCGGCGACGGACTGCACGATCAACGCAAGGTGGTCATCACGGTCGAGGCCCTGCTCGTGCAAGTCGCTCAGCGCACGTTCGATGACGGTCGCGGCGAGGCTCTTGCCGGTCGCCCCGTGCGTAGTGATCCACTCACTGCGCTGGAGCTCCTCGAGCTCGAGCCACTCCGCGATCGCGTCGAGCTGGGCCTCGGTCGCGTGGAAGCCGAGGGCGGCGTTGAAGAACGGGAGCAGGTCCGCGCGGTAATCGTGGCCCTTGGCCGCGAACCTTCCGGGCACGACGTTCGCCGAGTTCTTCATGTCCACGAGCACCTGGAAGAACGCGGTGCTCGGCATCCAGCGCATGCTCTTCGGCACCTGCGAGGGGCGGGTTTCGGGGGGGCCGAGCCAGACCGGCGCCTGGATCATGAGCTCGGGGCCGAAGAGCGCGACTCCGTCGTCGTGGTGCGTGATCATCAGGTACCGGATCCCGGCGCGTTCCTCCGGGTCGAGCGCGTGCCATTCGTTGATGTTGCTGAACACGCGCACGACGCCGTGGTCGACGTCAGAGCGGCCGTCGAAGAGCACCTGCTCCTTCCATTTGCTGAAGTGCGGAGTGCCGATCCAGATCGCGTGGTCGATGCCGGTGTCCATGAGCCCCTGGGTGCCGCGGTCGACGAAGGGGTCCTGGCTCGTCCACGCACCGAGGCTCTCGCCGAAGAGCACGAACTTCGGGCGCTGGGCTTCCGGGATGCCCGCCAGGCGCGCTTGGAGCGCGTCGAGCAGCATTCTCGCCTGTGCGCGACCTTCGTGGACCCGATCGAGCGAGAGGACCGACGGGCGGGCGGCGTACTGCATAGCAACGGTGGCGCAGTCACCCCGCGCCAGGAGCTCGAGCGCGGTCACCGCGGCATAGTTCACGTAGCCGGTGCCGGTCGGGGACGCGACGAGCAACCACGAGCGCTCGAAGGCACCCGTACGCTCGAGGTCGTCGAGCACGAGCGCGACCCGTTCCTCTTCGGTCTCGGCGCTCGCGAGCCCCGCGTAGACGCGGATGGGCGGGACCGCGACGTCCTCACCCATCACCTCGCGGACCTTCTCGGGTGACGTGACCGTCCATACGAACCGCCGCCCCTGCTTCGAGAGCGAGTCGAAGGAGACACCACTGGCCACGCTGCCCGACACGTACGGGTTCGGGGGCGGGATGTCGAAGGCAGCCTCCACCGAGGTCTCCTTGCGCTCGATCCCGCCGAGCACGTGCTCGATGAGGAACCGGGTCGCGCTGCCGAGGGTGAGGAGCGCGACTGCGTGGCCGAGTGGGAGCGCGACCTCCTCGCTCACCGGGAGCAGCCGGGCGGCGATCCGGGCGACGCGGTCGGCCAGCACCCGTTCACCCAGGCTGATCGTCGAAGCGCCGACGGCCACCCCGATTCCCAAACCGAGCGCCTTGATCGGCGCGACCGCCGCGCTGTCAGACGGAGCGTCCGCGTCGAGGCGTTCGGCGCGGCGCCTTCGGAGCTCCAGTGCGGCGGCCAGCACGCCGGCCGCGGGAACCACGACGGGCACGGTGTTCGGGGTCTCGCGCCGAAACGTCCCGACGGCTTCCTGCAGCCCGCCGATGATCGCCCCGGCCGAACCCGTCATCGTGAGCCAGTAGCCACTCGTGCGCGCCGCGGCGCGCGGCAACGGCTCGCGATCGCGCTGCTTGAACGCGCGCTGCATCCCGATCCCGGCGGCGATCGCCACCGCGTCGAGCGCCACCGAGGCGCGACCCCAGGCCACGTTGTCCGCACGCTGGCCCGTCTTGCGCAGTGCCACCAGCGCGGCGGATTGGATGGTCTCCTGGATGAGCGAGACGAAGGCATGGTTCGAGGCGATCGAGAGACCGGTGACGATCGCCTGGTCCGTGGTGGGTCGCGGCATGAGGGTGCGCTGGAACGTCAGGGGCACGTTCGCCGCGGCCAGCAGCATCCCCGACTGATCCGCGCGGAAGCGCAGCGACTGGACCCGCTGGCGGCGCGACATGTGCTCTCCCTCGTGACGGCGACCTCAGCTCGGGGCGATTCTGTCCCAAGTTCCGACAGCGAGTCGTCAAGATTGACTCAAGCGCCCGGGCGATCCTCCGATACGGGTAGAGAAGGGAATCCGACCCGCTCGATGGGTCGGGCCCGGCCGCAAGGAGGACGCCATGACCTACGGGGTCACTGTCCAGACACTCGACCGCAGCGAAGGCAACGGCGTGACGATGCTGCTCGTCGAGGCCGGCGACGCGTGGGCCGCGGAGCTCCGCGCCCGCCAGATCGCGGAGCTCCAGTTCCGCTGCACCGTGCTCGTCGACCATGCAGTTCCGTGCCCCGGCTTCGTGCCGAGCGCGCAGTCCCTTCTCCCCCTCGACTGAGCCCCGGACCCGTCTCCTGCGTCCACCGCGCGTGGCCTTCCCAGGCCACATCACAGAACCCTCACGTTGGGATGGCATCGTCATCACGCCCGTGATGACTACTGGGGGCAGCCGTGGATCCCGGCAGATCGCCTGGGGGGAAATCCTCGACGTCGAGAGGTGGAACGAGATGCGGAAATTCCTCGTCGCAGCAGGACTTGCAGGCGCGCTGATCGCGCTTCCCGTCGGCTCGGCCGTTGGCGCGTCGACCGGGCACGCGTTCAAGGGCAAGGGCAGTGGGACGATCACGCTCACCGGTGGCGGCAACTTCACCATCGATGGTCACGTCACGGTGGCCAAGGTCGGCCAGGTGGCCTTCCACAGTGCGGGAACCGCCGCCGCGAAGACGGTCACGTTCACCACGACCTTCACCGCCGCGAACGGCGACACGATCACGACGGCCTCCAGCGGAGCTGCGGTCCACACCCGGCTCGGCAGGGTGTTCGTGACCAGCGACACGATCACGGGTGGCACCGGCCGGTTCGCGACGGCTTCGGGCAAGGGCAAGACCGCCGCCAAGGTGAAGCTGGCCTCCCCGACCGCGACGACCGGGACGGTCAAGTTCGTGCTTGCGGGCAACATCCGCTTCTAGGCGTCGGGCGCACCGAGCCGCGCCTCCGCTCCCGAGCGCAGCCCCGCTGCGCAATTCAGACAGAGTTCAGATGTTTGCCCCAATTGCCGAATATACACAGAGTGAAAAGCTCTTGGGTGATTGTCCTCAGCGCGCTGACGGGCATCGCCATAGCCGTTCCCGCCACCGCTGGCGGCGCGGCGACCGTCGTGTCCGCACCGGCGTCGATCCCGAGTGACTGCTCCCGAGACGTCACCGCCGCGCTGGTCTCGTGGATCGCATCCGTTCCCGACGGCTCCACGCTGCAGTTCGCGCCGCAGGGCTGCTACCGGGTCGACGGCA
>JADGON010000010.1 GCA_017882945.1 Acidimicrobiia bacterium
CCGAACAAGACGGCGACCGCCGAAACGAAGACCAAAGGGCCACCGATCAGGCCGAACCAAGCCATCCATCGTGGCACGAGCGCCGACGTGTACATCAAGTACCCGAGCAAGATCCCGGTCCCGAAGCCCGCACAGAAGGCAGGCCCAAGGAGGAACGTCCAGTCATGGAACGCGACCAGAGACCGGCCGACGATGACAAGTGAGCCATGGTCTGCGCCGCCTGCTCCTGCGAGGTCCTGCCGCAAGGTCACGACCGAAAGCAAGCTGATGAGGCCGACGACGATGACCGTCGATTCAAGGACGCGGCTGGCGACATAGCCCAGCGCGACACTTTCCCTTTGCCGCTTGAGGATGGGGAACAGCACGACGGCGGTGCCGATGTTTGCGATGGCGAGGAGGACTTCGAGGAACGCGCCGAAGAACACGCGCGTGTCGGCGCCCGTGCCGACGATGTAGCGAGTGTTGTTGAGCACCGGGTCGTAGAGAAGTAGCGCTGGAATAGAGGTTGCGAAAGTGATCAGGAAGAACACGCCCGCAACGAGCGCCGTCTTTCTCGTTGGACTCACAGGGATGCCTCTCGTCGGGAAGGGCGGAGTGTAGGGGGGGTGTCGCGCACTCGCGCGCTGAACGGTCGCTCGGGTGTCATTGCCGCGCCCCTGGGTGGGGTACGGCTTGCTGCCCCCTCGGTGCGACTTGATCCGTTGGGGGGTTGCACGTTGCCCTTGACGCTGGTCATCACCTGGTGTGCTGTGCGAACACCGGCCTGAGCCAGCGGCGCCTGACCTTTCGGTGCGAGTGAGGGCCGCCATAGCGACCCCGCGCCCCACCGGAACGAAGCGCCGAACGGCGTCATGGGTGAACCGTGGCCTGAGCGACCGGGCCGTACCCACTGTTCGCCACTGGGTGCTGTCCCGAGCAGGAGATCGGGTCGAACGTCGACGTCACCGAGTTCACACCGCTCTCGTTCACGTCCAACGAGACCGACGTGATCGTCGCCGTCCGGTGGGCCTACACGGTGAAGGCGACGGGCAAGCGCGCGGCGATGCAGATGCAGCACTGGTGGCGCTTCGCCGACGGGAAGATCGTGGTCTTCCGCGGCTCGGAGGACACCGGGCAGTCGGCGGCCGCGTTCTCGTAGCCGTTCGGTCGCGCGCCTACGCCGGCTGCGACTCCGGCACCATCAGGTTGCCTGCCGACCCGGCGGGGCCGTTGGCCTAGAAGCTCCAGCGCGTCGCCCCACCGGGTTCGACGGTGAGGAGTGCCGTCGCCGCCCGCGGTGTGAGGCGGTACACGAACCAGGGCGGTGGTCCGGCCGAGGGCGCGCTGTACTCCGCGGTGAGCGCCACCCCCGATTCGTCGACTCGCGCCGGCCAGCCCTGCGCGGCCCAATGCTCCGCCATGGCGGCGACCGTTGAAGGATCGGTGACCACGCGCGCCTCGCCTTCCACCACGAGGTCGAACTCCTGGGCCGCGACGCTCAACGTGCAGCGCGGGTCGCGGGCGATGTTGCGGGCCTTGCGCGTCCCCGTGCCGGTCTCGAACCAGAAGGTTCCGTCGACCCAGAGGGCGCCGATGCCGGTGACGTGCGGGCTTCCGTCCCGGTTGATCGTCGCCAACCAGCAGGTGTGACGATTCGGGCCGCCGGACCCGGGGCTCTGGCTCAGTCCCTGGTCGAGACGGGCTTCGATGCGTCCCCAATCCAGCAGGGGCGTCCGGTACAGGTCGGCGAGGTTGGTTGCTTCCATGATCGTTTGACTCCCGGCCCGGGCAGAAGTCATCGGAGCAAGCACTCCGGCCGCGTGTGTTCATCCGCGGGTGAGCCGGGACTTGCGGCGTCAGCGGCCGAGTTCTCTACCTCGTGATCAGAGCGGGGGCGGCAGTCGCGGGCCCAGGGCAGGCCGCGAGCTGGGCGGGATCGATCACCGCGGTTGGCAGCTTCGGAGGCGACGCGAAGTGCGGGGTCGAGAAGTCGAACATGTCGAGCATGGGATCGGCGTTCGCATCGCGGTTGGTCAACGAGGGGAGCCCGAAACGGAGCTCGATGAACCGCAGGATGGAGGTGTGATCGTCCACCACGTGCGAGACGTAGTGGGGCTTCGCGAAGGGCGAAACGACGGCCACAGGCACCCGGAATCCGTAGCGGTCGAACGCGCCAGGAGTGTCGCCGGGCTGCAGGTTCGGAGGAATGTTGTCGGGGACCGGCGCGGGCGGGGGAGCGACGTGGTCGTAGAAGCCGCCGTGCTCGTCGTAGGTGAGGAAGAGCGCCGACGTGCCCCAGTTCGGGCTCGCCATGAGGCCGTTGATCACGTCGGACACGAACTTCTGGCCGACCTGCACGTTCGACGGCGGGTGCTCGTCACTCTCGACCCTCGGGGTGTCCAAGAACTTCGGGTCCACGAACGACACGTTCGGCAGCGTTCCGGCTGCCGCGTCCGAGTAGTACTGACTCATCGGGAACACGTGCTGAGACGCTCGATCGGCCACGTACTGGAACAACAGCGATCCAAACGACAGCGGATACTGATCGGAGTAGATCTTCCAGCTCGCGAAGTGCTGGTCGAGCAGCTCGAACACCGACTTCTGCGGGCTGACGAACGAGTCGTTGCGGATGACGCCGAACGACGTTCCTGCGTACATGTACAGGCGGTTCGGGAACGTCTGGGAGAGCACCGGCTGGAAGTAGTGGTCGTTGGTCGCGAACGTGTTGTAGAGCCCGTAGTAGAAGGGCAGATCGCTCTGGTTGTAGTACCCCATGGTGCGGGCGCCGCTCGGGTCGGCAGGATCGGCGTTGGCGGAGTTGATGTCGTTGGCCGCAGTGAATCCATCCATGGCGCCGTTGTCCCACTCCTGGTGGGTGCCGTTCCACGAGTGGTTGAGGTCACTGGTTTCGCAGTAGGTCGTCTTGTGGAACGGCACGATCCGCGGGCCCGTCGGGTTCAGCGGATCCGGGTTCCCCGTGGTCGGCTCCGCCGGGTAGGCGGGCTGGAGGGCGTTGAGCTGGCCCAGGTAGGTGTCGGCCGACCGGTTCTCCTGCATGAGCACCACGATGTGGTCCACCGGCAGGTTGTGAGGGTTCTGCGGGAGGCAGGCGGTCAAGAACGTCGCCAACAGGGCCACCGAGAGCAGCCCTCCTCGTACTCGCCTCCCCACAGCTGGCCCCCCGATCACCCGGCTCGCTGTGGAAGTTAACCAGCCGTTCAGCAACCGTCAACGTCATTCGACGTGACGGTGGTGGCCCGACGCGACGCGGCGGCCGGATCGTTCCCGGCCGCCGCGTTCGTGCTTGTTCGGTCGCGTGTGGGTCAGTGGCTCATGCCGGGTGCTTCCGCGCTGACCTCGACCGCGGCGAGGCCGCTCCCGGTGTCCGTGGCCTGGACCTCGACGCGGTCACCGGCCTGCGGGGTGCCGCCGCCGTCGCGCTCGACCGATGCACCGGCCAGCGAGAAGGTGACGGGGTTCGGGTCCGCCGGGCTCTGCGCGTCGAGCCATGCCTGCGCCCCGTCGTTGACCTCGCTCCACTGCACCGAGACCGTGTTGGCGTCGATGCTGGCGATCGTGCCTTCGTAGCTCAACAGGTCGTGGCCATCGTTCTCGCCTTGGCAGTCCGTGGCTTCGTGGTCCGACGAGTCGCTGGCGACCTGGTCTGCGCCGGTCCCGCAATCGATGGCATCGGTGCCGCTGCCGCCGTCGATCACGTCGTCGCCGGCGCCGGCGCTGATCACGTCGTTGCCGGGCCCTCCGAGCACGACATCGTGACCCGGTCCGCCCTTGAGCTTGTCGTTGCCGTTCCCGCCGCTCATGGTCGTGGGCCCGACGCCGGCGATCAGGCGATCGTTGCCGTCGTCGCCTTCGAGCGTGTCGTGGCCCGTGCCACCGGTCAGCTTGTCGTTGCCGGACCCGCCGATCAGGGTCTCGGTCCCGGAGCCGGCCGCGAGCTTGTCGTTGCCGCTGTCGCCGATCAGGGTGTCATGGCCCGAGGAGCCGGCGAGCTTGTCGTTGCCCGTCCCGCCGATCAGCGTCTCGGTGCCGCCCCCGCTGATCAGGGTGTCGTTGCCGCCGAGCCCGCAGACCACATCGCCCGGATGCCCGTGGAGCACGTCATGCTTCGGTGTGCCGACGACCGTGCAGACGTGGCCGTCCTGGGTCACCGGTGCACTCGCACCGAGCGAGGCGCCGGCGTGGACCGCCGAGCCACCCAGGCCGAGCGCGACCACACCCGTCGCGACCACTCCGAGCCGGGCGTAGAGGGCTCCTCTTCGCATTGCTGGCATCCGTTCACTCCTCTGATTGGTCCCGGTCCGACCCTGCGGCGACCATATGGTGCGATCGGGTCGAAGTCGATCAAAGAAATGGGAAAGATTCCCCGGGCGGACTGCCAGCGGGCGACGCCGCCGGGGGGCTCGCGACGCGCCCGTCAGGACGCGTTCGCCCCCTGGGCGCGGGAGAGGTCGCGCAGCAGCGCGATCTCGGCGCCATGGTGCAGCAGCTCTTGATTGACCCACCAGACGACGTCGATGAACGGCTCGTCCGAGTCGCCACCATGGGGGAACGTGCTGCGGCCTACCGCGTCGAGCGCGTCGTCGTCGGCACTGACCAGGGCGGCGCGCCACGCCCCCGCGCCGGCATCGAATGCCGCGACCGCCCCGGCGGCGTCACCGCGGTGGCGATAGTCATCCCAGGTCAGGGCGTGGCTGCCGATCGTGTGGTCGGCCCGCAGGGTCAGCCCCTCGCTGAGGTGGCCGAGTCGCCAGGCAATGGTGGTGAACGGAGGTGGCGACGGGTGCGCCGGGCGGGCGGAGTCGCGCCCCCATGCACCCGCGCCGATGAGCAGGGTCGCACCCGGCCCGGGTCCTGCGGCGTGCAGACGGATCGACCAGCAGCGCGGCACCGGCTCCCAGAGGTACTCGTCGTCGGTCATCCCGACCATCCGGTCGAAGAGCTGCTCGCGCGCGAAGTCGAATTGCGCGAGCAGTGGGACGAGGCGCGGCGGTGTTGCCATCAGTCGCGATCCTTGCAGCCCGCGGACTGGTCGCGGCTCCCGGGCCCCGCCCACCCGGCACGTATCCGTCGCCGGTAGTCTTCCCGCCGTGTTCATGCGTGGGGGTCTCGGCGTGTCGTTCCTGCTGCTCTTCGGGCTGGCCCCGCTCGTCCTCGGCGTCATCGCGCTGGTCGACGCGACCCGGCGCTCCGACGCGGAGTGGGCCCGGGCGAGTCAGAACAAGATCCTCTGGGTCGTGCTCATCGCGGTGGGGTTCGTCGCGTGCATCTTCGGTGTCGTGATCGATCTCGTGTACCTCCTCAGCATCCGGCCCCAGCTCGACCGCGTCGGGGGCCCGGCGGAGACGGGCGCCGGTGCACCGCAGGCCGGTTGGTACCCGGACCCGAACGCGCGCCATGAGCTGCGCTACTTCGACGGCACCCGGTGGAGCGACCACGTCTCGGACGCCGGAGTCCCGGCATCGGACCCGCCGCGCTGACGAGCGCAGCGCAGCTCGGCAGGGATCCGTGGATCGAACTCAAGGCATCGCAGCCTCGGCGCGCGCGGTCGCGATGGTCCGGTTGTTGACCCAGGGGATGATCACGAAGCCCAGCGCGATCTGCACCGCACCGCCGATGAGAAACGGCGCCCGCAGTCCGAACGTCCGGGCGAGGACACCACCGAGCAGCGCGCCGAGCGGCATCGTTCCCCAGCCGACGAGCCGGTACGCGCTGTTGACCCGGCCCAAGATGGCGTCGGGAATGATCGCCTGACGCAGTGAGACCGTCACCACGTTCCATGCCACCGCGAGCGCGCCGATGGCCGCGAGCGAGATACCGGTCACGATCGGGCTCGCCCAGATCCCGGGGACCAGCGTGGCGATGCCGAGCCCGAACACCGCAATGATCAGCACGGTGCCCGGACCCACCCGCGAGCTCAGCCAGCGCGCGAGCAGGCTGCCGGCGAACGCCCCGACGCCACCCGCGGTCAGCAGCAATCCGTACCCCTGCTGGGAGAGGCCGAGCACCTCGAGCGCGTAGAGCACCAGCACCGCGAACACCCCGGCGTCGAACAGGTTCAGCAACGCGAGGACGATGGCCAGGTTGCGCAAGAGGTGGTGCCGGCGCAGCCAGCGCAGACCCTCCGCGATGTCGGCCCGGATCGTCGGGCGCGAGCCTTCGCCGTCGAACTCACGCACCGGGCGGAACGAACCGCGCAGGCCGAGGATCGCGAGTGCCGCGAGGCCGAACGAAGCCGCGTCGAGGAAGAACGGTGCCGCAGCCGCGGCTGCGAACACGAACGCGCCGAGTGGGGGACCGACGAACTGGTTGGTGACGACCTCGACGGCCTGCAAGCGGCCGTTCGCGACTTCGAGCGCCTCCACCGCGACGACGCTCGGCAGGATCGCCTGCGCGGCGTTGTCGAACAGGGTCTCCGAAGTCCCGAGCGCGAACGCAACCACCGCGATCAGCACGAGCGTCGCGGTGTCCGTGAGCACGAGCACCGCCAGCACGGCCATCGCGACCATGCGGAACGCATCGACGAGCGCCATCGTGCGCTTGCGGTCGAGCCGATCGGCGAGCGCGCCGCCGATCAACGCGAAGAAGAGCCACGGGAGCGTTCCCGCGAGCGACACCGCCGCGATGCTCGTGGGCGAACGGGTGAGCGACGCGGCGAGCAGGGGGAGCGCGGCGAGCGTCACACCGTCACCGAGGTTCGACACGGTTGCCGCGGTCCAGAGCCGGACGTAGTTCGCGCCGAGCCGGATCTTCGCCATGAACGTCGAGCCTACGAGTGGCCTCCCGGTACCCTGGGCGAAATGGCGACCCTCGAGGAGCTCGCGCTCGTCCACACTCCGGTGAAGGGCGATGCGCTCGCGCACCTCCAGCGCCTGGCCCTCTCGTGGCGGCTGCTCGCCGACCTGTCGTTCGCGGACCTGCTGCTCCTCGCCCCGGTCGCCAACGAAGACGGGCACCGGTTCGTGGTGCTCGCGCAGGTGCGCCCCACCACCGGCCAGACCCTGTACGTCACCGACCTGGTCGGGCACGTGGTCGACGAGGTCGAGCGGCCACTCGTCACCCGTGCGTGGCGCCGGGCCGAGGAGTGCGAAGGCGAGGCGAACGTCCTCGGAGGCAAGGAGCGCGTCCGGCTGCAGTGCATCCCGGTCCGCCACCGGGGCCGCGAGATCGCGATCGTCACCCGGGAGGCGCCCACCACGTCCGGCCGGCGCCCGGGTGAGCTCGAGCGCTTCTACCTCGAAGCGTTCGACCGGCTGGCGCGGATGGTCACCGAGGGATCGTTCCCGTTCGCGCGCGAGGAGATCGAGCTCGAGGGCGCGCCGCGCGTCGGTGACGGCGTGATCCTGCTCGACGCCGATGCGCGCATCAAGTACGCGAGCCCCAACTCGGTCAGCTCGTTGCACCGCATGGGCATTCACGCGTACACGTCGGGCGTCCACCTCGCAGAGATCGGGTTCGACGAAGGCGCGGTCGACACCGCGGTACGGGCACGGATGCCGGTCATCGAGGAGGTGGAGCGAGACGACGCCTCGATCCTCTTGCGCGTCATCCCCCTGCTCGAGGACCGCAAGCCCGCGGGTGCGCTCATCCTGCTGCGCGATGTCACGGACCTGCGCCGCCGGGACCGCATGCTCATGTCGAAGGACGCGACGATCCGCGAGATCCACCACCGGGTCAAGAACAACCTGCAGACGATCGCCGCGCTGTTGCGGCTTCAGGGTCGCCGGCTCGACTCGCCCGAGGCGCGGCAGGCGATCAAGGAGTCGGAGCGCCGGATCCGATCCATCGCGATCGTCCACGAGACGCTCTCGCGTGAGGCCCGCGAAGAGGTGGACTTCAGCGACATCGTGAAGCCGCTCGTGCGCGTGGTGGAAGAGACGGTCTCCACCGAAGACGGTGGCGTCCGGTTCGAGGTCGACGGCGATGCCGGGGAGCTCCCGGGCGAGGTGGCGACCTCGCTCGCGGTCGTGCTGAACGAGCTGATGCAGAACGCGGTCGACCACGCGTTTCCCCAGGACGAGAGCGACGAGCCGGTGCACGGCTCGGTGATCGTGCGACTGTCCCGGCGGGAGCAGGACCTGCTCGTGGAGGTCATCGACGACGGCGTCGGTCTTCCCGAGGGCTTCTCACTCGATCAGGCCAAGGGCCTCGGTCTGTCGATCGTGCAGGCGCTCGTCACCGGCGAGCTCGCGGGGACGATCGAATTCCACCGCGAGAAGGGGACGCGCGTCGAGGTGCGGATCCCGTTGGCAGCGACAGCGGCGACGAAGGTGGTCGAGCCGCCGGCCTGACTAGCTGGCTCGTTGCTTGGCCAACCAGCCCTTGCGGAGCTTGCGGCGCTCTTCCTCGGTCGTGCCACCCCAGACGCCGGCCTCCTGGTTGGTGGCCAGCGCGAACTCCAGGCACTCGGCGTTCACCGGGCACACCGCGCAGATCTCCTTCGCGGCGTCGATCTGGTCGAGGGCGACGCCGGTGGCGCCGATCGGGAAGAACAGCTCAGGATTCGAGTCGCGACACAGCGAGCGGTTCCGCCACGCGTCTTGATCCCAGTCGTGAGTTCGGATCCAGGTGAGGGCCACCCGACTCCCTTTCGATTCGGACGTGCGACGGACCCGGTGGGTGCTTATGCGCACGTTCACAAGCGTCCCCTGGCGTTCGCTCCACTGCGGGTTGGGGCGGCAGAAACGTCGTACCTCGGGGCAACAACCCACCCTACGAGGGAACTAGAACGTGTTGCAAGGGCCCTGACCTGCAGTTTCGTGCCCGGTCACCCGACGCGTACGCTCGCCGGGTGACCGGCGCCGATTCCGCCCCGCTGCTGCTCGGACACCGCGGAGCACCCCGAGACGCGGTCGAGAACACACTGAACGCGTTCGAGGAGGCCCGAGCCCAGGGTGCGGACGGGGTCGAGCTCGACGTCCACCGCAGTGCCGACGGGACCCTCGTCGTCCACCATGACGCGGGCGTCGACGGGTTCGGGATCCTCGCCGAACACGACTTCGCGCAGATACGCGCGGCGCTACCCGCGATCCCCAGGCTCGACGAGGTGTTCGACGTCTGCGCCGGGATGCTCGTCAACGTCGAGGTGAAGAACTCGCCGCCCGACGCGGACTTCGACCCCGAGGATCGTGGCGCGGCGGCCGTCGTCGAGCTGGTGCGCGCCCGGGGGCTCCACGACTCGGTGCTCGTGTCGTCGTTCCACCTCCCCACGATCGACCGGGTCCATGCGCTCGACCCGGAGATCCCGACCGGCTACCTCGTCGTGGTGGATCCACTCCCACTGGTCGCGCTCGAGATCGCGCACGATCGGGGCCATCGGGCGCTTCACCCCCACCTTGCCGCGCTCGGGGCCGCGTTTGCCCCCGGGGTGGCAGCTCGGGCCGCGGAGCTGGGCCTCGACCTCAACGTCTGGACCGTGAACGAGCCGGCCGAGATCGTCCGGCTCGCCGAGCTCGGCGTCCACGCCGTCATCACGGACACGCCGCGCCTCGCGAGGCAGGCGCTCCAGCGCGGGTGAAGGCACCGCGCGATCGCGACCGGCTACGGCACCACGAGGGTGAGGACGCCCGGTTCGTAGGTGAACTCCAACCGGTCGACCTCGCCGAGGTAGTCGCCGTCGACCTGGTACGGGAACGGCTCGGTGCCGGTGATCGTGGCGGACATGACCCCGTCGCGGTGCACGATGTTCGGGTGCCGGTGCAGCATCTCGGGCGAGAACATCGCTGCCGCGGCGAGGGTCAGGATCGAGGGGGCGTGGCGGGCCGTCACGACGGTGACGCTCAACGGGGTGTCGAGCCCCGCGGCCGGCGCGACCACGAACGGGCGACTGCCGAGGTACGTGTACGGGCTGGTCTTCGACACGATCGTGAGCGTGCCGCCTTCGATCACTTCGCCCGAATCGAGCTTCACGTCGAACCGCCCGTGCGAATGGTCGTAGGTGCGGAGCCACGTGTCGAACGATGCGACGACGAAGATCGGGTGGGCCGCGTAGCGCTTGATGGCCGAGTGGCGCTCGACCCAGGAGACGACGGCGGCGTCGAAGCCGACCCCGCTGTGGAACAGGAAGTAGCGGCCGTTGACCTGACCCAGCCCGATCCGCTCGAAGGACCGACGCTCGAGCGAGCCGAGCAGCTGCGAGGTCGCGTCGACGGGGTCGCGGGCGATGCCGAGGGTGCGCGCGTAGACGTTCGTCGAGCCGCCGGGCAGGGGAGCGAGGGCGGTCTGCGTGCCGACCAGGCCGTCGGCGGCCTCGTTGAGGGTGCCGTCGCCGCCGAGCACCGCGACGACCTCGACCCCGCGGCGGGCTGCACCCCGGGCGAGCCGGGCGGCGTGCCCGCGGCGCGAGGTCTCCATCATCTCGAGGTCGTGATCCGCGCTGAGTGCCTTCTGGATCACCACGCGCTTGCGGGCCGTCACCGACGAGGCGGTCGTGTTCACGATGAGCAAGACGCGCACGACGAGGCAGGCTAGCGGCATGCCTCGCGAATCCCTGGCTCGCCTCCACGAGGAGACCGCGACGTGTCGCGCGTGCCCGCGTCTGGTCGCGTGGCGCGAAGCGGTGGCGCGCGACAAGCGGGCCGCGTTCCGCGACGAGGAGTACTGGGGCCGTCCCGTCCCCGGCTTCGGCGATCCCCGGGCGCAGCTGCTCATCGTCGGGCTCGCGCCCGCAGCCCACGGAGCGAACCGGACCGGTCGCATGTTCACGGGGGACCGGTCGGGCGATTTCCTCTACGCCTCGTTGCACCGGGCCGGCTACGCGAACCACCCCAGCTCCGTCTCACGCGACGACGGGCTCGTGTTGACGGATGCGTACATCACTGCGGCTGTGCGGTGCGCACCGCCCGCGAACAAGCCCACCCCCGAAGAGCGCGACCGCTGCCGTCCGTTCCTCGACCGCGAGATCGCGTTGCTCGACCAGGTGTCGGTCATCGTGGCTCTCGGTGCGTTTGCCTATGAGGCGTTGTGGTCGGCGCTGCGCGATGCGGGAACCGATCTGCCGCGACCCCGGCCCCGGTTCGGTCACCTCGTGGAGATCCCGACGCCGCGGGCCACGATCATCGGCTGCTTCCACCCGAGCCAGCAGAACACGTTCACGGGAAAGCTGACCGAGCCGATGCTCGACGCGGTCTTTCTGCGGGCCCGCGCGCTCACACGAGCGCCGCGACCTCCCCGGCCGCGTAGACGATCGCAATAGTCCCGAGCACGATTGCGACGGAGAGCCGCAGCCCTCGTTCCGACGACCGGATCGCGAGGTGGGCACCCACGCGCGCGCCGGGGATCACCGCGACGCAGAGCGGGAGCGCGAACGCCCAGTCGATGTGGCCGAGCAGCGCGTGCGTGATCGTTCCGGGGACCGCCAGGATGCCGACGCAGGCGAGCGAGCAGCCGACCGCCTCCTTGATGGGAAGCCGCACCCACCCCGCGAAGAGCGGAACCATCAGGATGCCGCCGCCCACGCCGAGCAGGCCGCTGAGCAGACCCGCTGCGAGCCCGATCGTCGCCAGGCGCCACCACTCCATCCGGGCCGGCAGCTCCGGCGCCTCCACGCCGGCGAAGTCGGGATCCTCGTGCGGGTCGGGCTCTTCGGCGTCGGCCGGGTCGGGTCGCTTGGGGGACTGGCCGGTCCGGTAGGCGGTGAACGCGAGCAGGACCGCGGTCAGGATCATGAGGAGGTGCCCGTTGCCGGGCACGACGTCGGCGAGCAGCGCACCACCGACCGCCGCGCTGCACCCGACCAGCGCGGTCCAGAGCACGACCCGCCAGTGGATCAGCCCTTCTCGCTGGTAGCGCAGCGAACCGCTGATCGCCGACGGGACGATCGACGGCAGGGTGCTGCCGATCGCCTCGATCGGGGTCGCGCCGAGCGCGCGGATCGCGGGCGTCGAGACGACGGCACCGCCCACGCCGAACATGCCTGAGAGCACGCCCGTGAAGAACCCGGCGATCAGGACCAGGATGGTCTGGAGGGGTTCGGACAAGAACACCGACACTACCCAAGGCCCTCCCGGTACCCTGTGCCTCATGGCCAGCGACCTTCAGCTGCGCGGGGTCTACATCCCGCTGATCACTCCGTTCGCGGCCGACGGCTCGGTCGCCGTCGACGCGGTCACACTGCTCTGCCACGAGTATCTCGACGCGGGTGCCGCGGGCATCGTCGCGCTGGGGACGACCGGCGAAGCCAGCTCGCTCACCGCCGAAGAGAAGCGCGCGGTCATCGACGCCTGCTCGACGGTCTGCACGGAGCGGTCCGCGCAGCTCATCGTGGGCGCAGGCACCAACAACACTGCCGCCACCGTGACCGCAGTCCAGGCGCTCGCGGGTACGCCGGCGCTGGTGGCGACCCTCATCGTGGTGCCGTACTACGTGCGCCCGTCCGAGGCCGGGATCGTTTCGCACTTCCGGGCCGTGGCCGACGCGAGCCCGGTGCCCCTGGTCCTCTACAACATCGCGCTGCGGACCGGTCGCAACCTCAGTGCCGCGGGCGTGCTCGAAGCCGCGGCGCATCCGAACATCGCCGGGATCAAGCAGGCCGCGACCGGTCTGGACCTGGACACCCTGAACCTGCTCGCCGGCGCGCCCGCCGACTTCGCGGTCCTCGGTGGTGAAGACCCGTTCCTCTTCCCGCTCGTGCTCATGGGCGGGACCGGCGCCATCTGCGCGTCGGCACATGTCTGCACCGAGCGGTTCGTGGCGATGATCGAGTGTGGCCTCGCCGGGAAGCTCGAGGACGGGCGCGCGCATGCGGAAGCGTTGTTGCCGGTCGTGCAGTCCCTCTTCGCCGAGCCCAACCCGGCGGTCTTCAAAGGCGTGCTCCACGCCCAGGGGCGCATCCCCAGCCCGGACGTGCGCCTGCCCCTGGTCAACGCGAGCGATGAAGCGGTTCAGGCCTCGCTCGCGGCCGTGCTCGCCGCGTCGTAGCTCCAGACCATCCCTGGTCAGGCGCTTCGAAACGAAACGGTTGCGTTTCGGAATGTCGAGGTGTAGACCGGCGGCCCTCCGGCAGGCCACGAAAGGGTTCCGGTCATGAGCCTCTCCGAGCGGGTCCAGGAGCACGCGTACCGGCGCCGCTGGTTGATCCTCCTGGTGCTGTGCTTCAGCCTCCTGGTGATCGTGCTCGACAACACGATCCTCAACGTCGCGATCCCGACGTTGTCCCGTCAGCTCGATCCGACGAACAGCCAGCTGCAGTGGATGGTCGACTCGTACACGCTCGTGTTCGCGGGCCTGCTGCTGACCGCGGGAAGCCTTGGTGACCGGTTCGGCCGGCGGGGCGCGCTGCAGGTCGGGCTCATCATCTTCGGGCTCGGCTCGTTGTTCTCGGCCCTGGCCGGGAGCGCAGACCAGCTCATCGCCACGCGCGCCTTCATGGGCATCGGCGGCGCGTTCATCATGCCCGCCACGCTGTCGATCATCACGAACGTCTTCCCGCGAGAGGAGCGGGGACGGGCGATCGGCGTGTGGGCGGGCACGGCCGGCATCGGCATCGCACTCGGCCCGTTGACCGGCGGGTTCCTGCTCGAGCACTTCTACTGGGGCTCGATCTTCCTCGTGAACCTTCCGATCGTCGCGATCGGCCTCGGCGCCGGCATCTTCCTCATCCCGACGTCCAAGGACCCGAACGCGTCCAAGCTCGATCCACTGGGGGCGGTGCTCTCGATCACCGGCCTCACCGCGCTGCTCTACGGCATCATCGAAGCACCGACCGACGGCTGGACCGACCCCACGATCCTCCTCTCGTTCGGGCTCGCCGTCGTGCTGCTCGGCACGTTCATCTGGTGGCAGCGCACGACCGACCA
>JADGON010000011.1 GCA_017882945.1 Acidimicrobiia bacterium
ACCTCGTCGAGCGCCGCGTCCACGAGCTTCACTGCACCGTCCTCGGCGAGCTCGGTGATCGCGCGTCGCGGCCCGCCGCGGCGCCACCAGAAGATGAACCAGACCTCGATGCCGAGCACCACGACCGTGGCGACGATCGCCGCGACCAGCAGCTTGCGGCTTCGACCCTTCCCCGACGCGGGCTCTTGGGGCTCGGGCAGCGTCGTCAGGTCCGTCACGGTGGTCACGCTAGACGGAAATGCAAGCGATCGACGGTCCCGGACGTCTGAACGGATGATGGTGCAAGATGCGTTCGTGTCGTCCCAGGTAGGGGGATCACGGTTGGCGGCGGACCCGGCGCCCCCCACCGCACCGACGTCGTTCGCCGAGTGCTACGCCGAGCTCCGGCCCGAGATGATCCGCCTGGCCGCTGCGATGACCGGCTCGAGCGAGACGGCGCAGGATCTCGTGCAGGACGCCTTCGTGCGACTGCACGGCGCCTGGGACCGCGTGCACGAGCCCCGCGCGTACCTGCGTCGGGCGGTGGTCAACGCCTGCCACTCTCATCACCGGCGCCGGCGCGTCGAACGTCGCCACGCGGCGTTGGGCGGCACGGAGATGAACGCCTCGCTGGGCGCGGACGAGCTCGCGGACGCGCTGGACGGCCTCCCCCACCGCCAGCGCGCCGCGCTCGTGCTGCGTTTCTACACCGATCTCTCGGACGTCGACATCGCGTCCGCGCTCGGGTGCCGGCCCGGCACCGTCGCGTCCCTGATCCACCGCGGGCTCGAGCAGCTCAGAAGGGTGATCGATCGATGAGCAACCTCGAACAGAATCTGCGCGACATGCTCGCCCGACGGGCCGATGCGACCCCCACGGCCCCCGGCGACTGGCAGGACCTCACCGTCCGCATGGCCCGACGGCACCGACGCGCCCAGCGCATGATGGCCGGAGCCCTCGCCCTGGTCCTGGTCGTCGGACCGCTCGCCGGCTTCGCGATCGCGCGCGCGGTCGAGGACACCGAGCCCTCGGGCCGGGTGACCGCTGCCGGACCCTCGGGCTCGGTCAGCGCCAACCAGATCGCCACGTCGCCCGAGGCCGTCAAGAGCTTGAGCATCGCCTACGGCGGGGTCGGCGGTCTGAAGCTCGAGAAGCTGTTCCGCCGCACGTCCAGCGACGGCATTGCGGTTCGTGCGTTCATCACCCGTTCCGGCGCGAACTCCTGCCAGGGCGACGGGTGGTGCCCACCCGCCGACTGCTTCCCGGACGCCTCCATCACGGGTGAGCTCAGCACCGAGGCCGCGGTGGGCTTCGCCACCGGATACCACTACGCGGGCACGACCTCGGATCTGAAGCTGACCGGAGGCGGGGCCCTCGGCGCCAACGGCGAAGGCTCACCCGCGCGCTGGACCGTCGCGCAGACATCGGATCGCGTGGCGAAGGTCCGGGTGTCCTTCGCCGGCGGTGGACACGACGAGATGGCGCCCGTCAACGGCGTCGTCCTGCTCGCCGCGCTCACCGACCCTGCGAATTCCGGCGGCACGGTCGAGGCGCTCGACACGTCGGGGGCGGTGCTCGACCACGCCGACGCCAGCTCGGTCTCGACCGGGGATCAAGTCGCGGTCCTACGCGCCAGCGACGGCAACGCAGTTGTGAGCGGGGGCACGAGCGAGTTCGGCTCCTCGTCCGCATCCACCACGACCGTCGTCGCGGGAACGGCGACGACCACCACGCCGCCTCCGAACCCCGGTGCCGGGCCCAGCACCGCCGCGCCGGGTGGCGCCGTGCCACCCGTGACCGGCGTCGGCGTGCCCCGGCCCGAGTGCATCGCGCCTCCGCCCTCGTTGCCCGCCCCGGGCGTGCAGCCGGCGAATCCCGCCGCCGCGAAGGCCGAGGTCGAGCAGGCCTTCGCGACCGCGTACGCCGGTGGTCCCGGCAACGACGACGCCAAGCGCGCCGTCGTCCAGGACAGCAACTCGCTCCGGGCCACCCTGGACGAGGCCCGCAAGGGATCGTTCGCGCAACAGGTGGCGAACGCCAGCGCGGTGGTCACCGATGTCGTGTTCACCAGTCCCACCGAGGCGGCGGTCCGCTACGACATCAACGTGAAGAACTCCACGAACTTCACCGGACGCATCGGCAAGGCGCTGTTCGTCGACGGCCACTGGAAGGTCGCGCGCGTCACCATCTGCGCCGACATCTCGCTCGCCGGCGTCAGCTGCCCGGCGAAGTGAACGATCGCGAGCGACGTGGCTACGACTTGCGGCGGTTGGGGTACCGCTGGTTCAGGTACCGCTCGAGGCAGTCGATGTGCACGGCCACGATCTCGCTCAGCCCCGAGAAGCCGACGAACACCCGGATCGCGTCCCGCTCCTTCACGACCGGTCGCTCACATTCCACACACTGCGCGCTGACTTCGGACACCACAGGTTTCCCCTTCATTTGTCCGACCCCGGGAAACGCTACGTCCTGCGCCCTCAACACACACGGGTGGTGGGGTGCTCGGGCTCGGGCAGGGAGACCCCGAGCACCGCGCCACCAACCCGTATGAGGGGGGTCTACCCCCGTCGGGCCGGCGCCAAACCAGCGGTCCAAAGATTTCTCCGGGCCGGTTGCCGTCCAGACGCGCTGAAGCCCTGGTCCCGGGCAGGGTGGGATCAAGGCCTCGAAGCGCCACGCACCCTTCCCTGCCCTCGGATCGAGATCAGGCGGGCGCGCTGCGTTCGAGAGTAGTGGTGCGTCGAGGGCTCCGCTGCGCTTCCCGCTCGGCGAGATGCGGCGGTTCGCTCAACTGGCCCAGGCCCACAGGGCCATCCGCGCCCGCTCCGGGAGGCCGTAGCGGATGGCCGCCCGGGGGTGGGCAAATCCGTGCTCTCGGGCCCAGGCCACGATCTCCGGGGCGTGTTCGACCCAAGAGGCCCGGCGCTGCGAGTCGGTGGCGAACCACGAGGGTTCCCCGAGATCCCGAAACGGAGCCTCGGCCGGCGCGTACCCGTCGATCAGCTCCCGTGCCTTACCCACGTCGAGGCCGGGGGTCGAGGTCAGCTCAGCCATGGTCCAGCCTGTACCCGTTCGGGGCCGGGCCAAACCTTTCCGGGAGTTTCCTCATGCCCGGGCCGCGGCGTGTCGAAGCGCGGAGGAGCGCATCGAGTCTTCGCCGTTCGGTGCCGCGCCAGCGCACGGAAGGAATCGTTGATCAACGCCCCAGACCCCGGCTACCTCCTCGAAGACCTCACCCAGAACGAGGAGACCCTCCTCGATCCATTCCGAGAGCCCATCAGCATCTGGGCGAACGAGACGCGTCTCGAGCTGATGCAGCTCGCCGATCCCGGCAACCGACCCGTCGACCCGACGGTCTGGAAGCACCTGCAGTCCCTGCTCGAAGCTCAGGTTGCCATCGTCGACGCAGTGGAAGGGGCACACGACGAAACCACTTGGCTCCTCCTCGACAAGAACCGCAAGCGCGTGCACGCGGGTCACGTCGCCAGCGTCACGACCGCGGTCCAGGCCGTCTGGAGCGTGACCAGGGTGCTCCAGAGCGAGCTGAAGGCCCTGGCGATCACGACC
>JADGON010000443.1 GCA_017882945.1 Acidimicrobiia bacterium
CGACTCGCCAGTGCCTGCGGGTCGGTGCGCGTGCCGTGCTGGCCGCGCACGTGAGCGTCGAGACCCACATCGTCGAGAAGCGGTTCGACGCGATGACGGACCGGTTCGACGAGCAGGTCGAGGCGGCCGTGACCCGCATCTCGGATGCGGCCGAGTCGCTGCTCGACGAGCAGGACGGCGCGTTGCCGCATGCCCTGGCCGCGCACCGCACCGAGCTCGACCAGCTGCTCGGCGACACGTTCGACCCCGACTCGAAGCGCAGTGTGATCTCGCTGTTCGAGGAGGTGCTCGTCGACGCGCACCAGCAGCAGGCGTACGCGATGCAACAGCTCGTCGCGACCGACGGTGAGGACAGCCCGCTCGCTCGGCTCAAGCGAGACGTCGTGCGCGACCTGTGCGAACGGCTCGGCGAGGTGCGCAAGGACGTGGCGGAGCTGTCGGAGAAGATCGCGGTGACCGAAGCCGTCGCGCCGGTGCTCGAGCTGACGACGGGCAAGGGCTTCAGGTTCGAGGACGTCCTCGACGCGTGCGTGAGCCGGATCGCGGCGCAGCACGGCGACGTTGCCGAACACGTCGGCACCGAAACCGGGCTCGCGGGCACGCAGAAGGGGGATGAGATCGTCACCCTGAATCCCGACGACTCGAGCGGGTACGAAGCGCGGTTCGCGCTCGAGGCGAAGTCGCGCAAGCTGACGATGCGCAACACGCTCAAGGAGCTCGACGACGCGCTCGAGAACCGCGAGGCGCTCGCCGCGATCGCGGTGTTCACCACCCAGGAGCAGGCGCCGACGTCGGTGCCGTTCCACTACGCGGGGAACAAGGCGATCGTCGTCCTCGACAAGGAAGGTCTGGACGACTCGGCGCTGCGGCTCGCCTACATGTGGGCACGCTGGGTCGTGCGTCGCGATCTCTGCGTCGCACCGGCCGACGAGCTCGACATCGCGCGGGTCTGCACGCTCATCGACGACGCGTCACGCGCCATCGAGCGCTGCACCACGATCCGCAAGTACCACACCCAGGCCCGGAAGGGGATCGACCACGCCGGCGTCGAGCTCGACGCGCTGGCGGAGGAAGTCCGCGAGTCGCTGGATGCCATCGGCGAGGAGCTCGCACCCCCAGAAGCCGAATAGGCCACCTTTCGGCTCGACCCCCGTGGCCCGGGCCTTCCACCCCCTCCCGCCGTTTGTGCCGAATCCGGCGTCTGGCGCCGGTCACGCGACGAACGGCCGACGGGTTCGAAGCGATGCGCGGGCGTACCGTGGTGGTGTGGATGACCACGTCGATCCGAGCCCCGAGCACGAGTTCGCCGAGTCCGACGCGCTGATCGACGAAGCGCTCGAGGCGGGTGAGGGCGACGAGCACGCGCCGTCGCGACCGGTCGACAAGTTCCGGCGCACCGCAGCCGGGTCCGTGGTCGCGGCCGGACTGCTCGGGTTGCGCGACGCGCTGGAGGGTCGGCCCGAGAAAGAGGAGACCGCGGTCGTGGTGGACGCGCCGACGCCTTCGCTCAAGGGACCCGTCGAGGTCACGCTCGACTTCGATCATCCCGAGCGCTCGAAGGTCGTGATCCGGCGACCACCGGAGCCGCCTGCGCGCTGAGCCGGTGGTGCACAGGTCCGCCGCGCGCTCGGGGGTCAAGCTTCGCGGGTGACCTCCGCGGGGGCTTTGTCGGTGCGGAGGCCGAGGAACGCGGGATGGCGGATGCGGCCGATGGAGGTCCACTCGGTGAAGCGCACCTCGGCGATGAGTCGGGGTTCGACGAAGTGGACGTCCCGTTCCGCGGCGCGGCTCTCGAGCGGGTCGGCGAAGGGGCTCGCATCGCGTGCGATCGGCGCGAGCCGGCGCTGGATCTCGTCGAGCGCGGCTTCGCTGAATCCGGTGCCGACCCGGCCCGCGTAGCGGAGCGCGCCGGCGTCGTCGTAGTAGCCGAGGAGCAGCGCGCCGAACGTCGTCGATCGGGCGCCCTTGCCGGGGGCCCAGCCGCCGACGACGAATTCCTGGTGGGCATGGTTCTTCACCTTCAGCCACGCGGAGGAGCGTCGACCGGGTTCGTAGATGCTGTCGACGCGCTTGGCGACCACGCCTTCGAGGGAGAACTGCTTGCTGACGTCGATGGTCGCGTGACCGTCGCCGAGCTCGTGTCGGGGCACGCTCCAGGCCGCGCCGTCCTGGAGCAGGGTGGCGAGCAGGCGACGGCGATCCTCGTAGGGGAGCGCGGTCGTGATGTGGCCATCGAGCCAGAGCAGGTCGAAGACCACGTAGACCACCGGTACTTCGCGTGCGAGGCGCTGGATCTCGAGCTCCGCCTGCACGTGCATCCGCCGTTGGAGCCGTTCGAAGCTCGGCCGGCTCTGGTCGTCGAACGCGACGATCTCACCGTCGAAGAACGCGTGGTGACCGTCGATCGCTTCGGCAAGCGGTGCCAGCTCCGGATAGCGCGCGGTCACCTCGTTGCCGTTTCGGGTCCAGAGCCGCAACGCAGCGCCGTCGACCAGGCCGAGCGCGCGGATGCCGTCCCACTTCAGCTCCCACGCCCAGCCCGGACCTTGGGGGGGTGCGGACGCGAGGGTCGCGAGCATCGGCCGGGCGTCCAGCGGGGGCGGTTCGTACTCAGCCGACGCGCGGGATCGGGCCACACCCCGACGGTACCGGTCGGACTTCAGTCGGGGCGGCCCGCGCTGAGATGTCGGGCTTCGCGTGAGCCCCGTCCGCAGGCGCAGCGGCAACGGCGAGATGTGCGCGCGCCCGTGGTCGGTGGAACTCGGAGCGACGAAGCTGCGCGCTCTGGGAGGATGGGCCGATGAGCGAGACCTACACGCACGGTCATCACGAGTCGGTGTTGCGGAGCCACGAGTGGCGGACGGCCGAGAACTCGGCGGGGTATCTCCTCGGCCGGCTCGAGCCGGGCATGGACCTGCTCGACGTGGGTTGTGGCCCCGGGACGATCACGCTCGACCTCGCGGCGCGGGTGGCGCCCGGCAAGGTGGTCGGCATCGACCGGGCGCGCGAGGTCGTCGCCCAAGCCGCCGAGCTGGGCACCAGGAGTGCAGCCGAGAACGTCCGGTTCGCCACCGGTGACATCTACGCGCTCGAGTTCGACGACGCAACGTTCGACATCGTGCACGCGCACCAGGTCGTGCAGCACCTGCAGGATCCCGTCGCCGCGCTGCGCGAGATGCGGCGCGTGCTGCGCGTCGGCGGGACGCTCGCAGTGCGCGACGGTGACTACGCCGGCTTCGTCTGGGCGCCGCGTGACCCGCTGCTCGACCGTTGGAACGAGCTGTACCACGCGGTCACCGCGCACAACGGCGCCGAAGCTGACGCCGGGCGCTATCTCCTGGGCTGGGCGCAGCAGGCGGGCTTCACCGATGTGTGGGTCGGCAGCTCGACCTGGACGTTCGCCGATCCGGACTCGCGGGCATGGTGGGGGACCCTCTGGGCGGACCGGTCGGAGCTGTCGGGGTTCGCCGAGCAGGCGGTCGCCTACGGGTTGAGCGACGCCGACGAGCTGGCGGCGATCGCGGCCGCCTGGCGCGGGTGGGCCGAGCAGCCCGACGGCTTCTACGCGGTCCTCCACGGCGAGGTGCTGGCCCGTCGGTGATCCGGATCGCCCGGCCACGACGAACACTCCCCGAGATCCCGACCGGAGCATCGGGCGGGACCTGGACCGAGATCCCTGACCGTGTTCGTCGTGGAGGCAGCCGTGGACAGTCTGATGCTCTTGCAGCGTGTGGTGGACGAGACGAGTGGCGTGGTCAACGACGTCTCCGACGACCAGCTCGGGAACCCGTCGCCGTGCGAGGGGTGGACGGTGAAGGACGTGATCAACCACATCACGGGCGGGGCCACGATGTTCGCGATCTCGGTCGAGGAGGGATCGGTCTCGGACGAGGACCTCGGCCGGTTGATGGGCGGGGGCGACAACCTGGGTGGCGATCCGCAGGCCGCATGGGCGACCGCCGCCGAGCGGGCGATGCGCGCGTTCGAGCGGCCCGGCGTCCTCGAGCAGATCGTGACGTTGCCGTACGGGGACATGCCCGCGGGGATCGCGCTCAACATCGCGGTGTTCGACGTGCTGACCCACGCCGTCGACATCGCGCGTGCAAGCGGCCAGGAGGTCAAGGACACCGAGCTCATCGAGACCGCGCTCGTGGTCGGTCGGCAGATGATCGGCCCGGAGCTGCGGGTGCCCGGCTTGTTCGAGGCGGAACAGCC
>JADGON010000444.1 GCA_017882945.1 Acidimicrobiia bacterium
CCATCGTCGCCCGCAACCTGGGCCGCGCGACCTCGGGTCGATTGCAGGGCCGGGCGCTGCAACGGGCGGTCTCGGACACGTTCGCTTCGTACGGTCGCTACTGGCTCGAGCTGTTCTGCCTCCCGCGTGACGCCCGCCACTCGGTCGAGCCCCGATTCGATGCCGACGGCTGGGCACACATCGAGGACGCGATCGCCGCGGGCTCGGGGGTCATCCTCGCGTTGCCGCACCTCGGTGGGTTCGACTTCGCGGCCGCCTGGCTCGCCGGGCGCGGGGTGGCGCCGACGGTCGTCGTCGAGCCGGTGAATCCTCCCGAGCTGTTCGAGTGGTTCGCCGGCGTGCGCGAAGCGATCGGCATGGAGGTCGTGCCGCTCGGTCCCGACGCGGGTTCCGCCGTGTTGCGGGCGTTGAAGGCGAACCGGGTGGTCTGTTTGATCTGTGACCGTGACCTGGCCGGTGACGGGGTAGAGGTGGACTTCTTCGGTGAGCGCACGACGTTGCCCGCCGGTCCGGCGACCCTGGCCCTGCGCACCGGCGCGGCGTTGATCCCGGCGGGCGTGTACTTCCGCCCGCGCGGTGGGCACTACGCGAAGATCGGGCCTCCGTTGTCAGTGCAGCGCGAGGGCCGGCTGCGCGACGATGTCGGTCGTGTCACTCAAGAGCTCGCCCTTCGCTTCGAGGAGCTCATCCGCATGGCCCCCGAGCAGTGGCACCTGATGCAGCCCAACTGGCCGTCCGATCGCGCTCGCAGCGCGGCCGATTGCGGCGACGGGCGTACGGCGTGAGGGTCTCCCTCATCTCGCCGTACTCGCTGTCGGCACCCGGCGGTGTCCAGGGTCAGGTGCTCGGGCTGGCGCGTGCGCTGCGCACGCTCGGAGTCGACGCCCGCGTCATCGGCCCCTGTGACGGTCCGCCTCCGGAGCCGGGGGTCACGTCGGTCGGTCCGAGCGTCCGGTTCGTCAGCAACGGCTCGATCTCGCCCATGGCCCAGGCCCAGAAGCTCGCGTCGGAGCGCACGCTCGAAGCGTTGCGCAGCTTCCGGCCCGATGTCGTGCACCTGCACGAGCCGCTCGTGCCCGGCCCGACCGGCGCGGCGCTGCTCGGTGCCGATGCCGCAAAGGTCGGGACGTTCCACGCGGCGGGGGAGGACGGTCACCCGGCGTACCGCGCGTTGAAGAAGGTCGCAGTGAGTGCGGCCCGCCAGCTCACGATCCGCACCGCCGTCTCCGCGGACGCGCGCCGGATGGCCGAAGAGGCGCTCGGTGGCTCGTACATCGTGCTGCCCAACGGGGTGGACGTGGACCTGTTCGCCAAGGCGGACCCGACGCCGACCGTGCGTCCGGTCGTGCTGTTCATCGGGCGCCACGAGCCGCGCAAGGGACTCGCCGTGCTGCTCGATGCCTGGGCCGGCCTCGACCGCGACGCGGTGCTCTGGGTCACGAGTGACGGGCCCGAGACCCGCGCGCTGCGAGATCGGCGCACGCCGAACGTCGAGTGGCTCGGGCGCATCACGGATCACGAGAAGGCCGCCCGGCTCAAAGCGGCGACCGTCTTCTGCGCCCCGGCGCTGGGTCAGGAGTCGTTCGGGATCGTGCTGCTCGAGGCGATGGCTGCGGGCACTGCCGTCCTCGCGTCCGACATCCCCGGGTACGCGAACGTCGCGCGTCGCGACAAAGAGGCGCTCCTGGTCCCGCCGGGGGATCCCGAAGCGCTGCGCGCGGGACTGCGCCGCATCCTCGACGCCGACGCGCTGCGCAGCGACCTGGTCGGGGCGGGAGAGCAGCGGGCGATGGAGTTCTCCCTGGCCCGGGTGGCCGAGCGGTACCTCCCGGTGTACGAAACCGCGATCGCGGTCGCGACCTAGGACCGATGCACCCGCACGAGCTGGCTCTGGACATCGCGGCGCGGGTGCACGACGCCGTCGTGCCGCACCTCGGGACGTCCGAAGCGCGCGTCAAGGTGGGCGACGCGCCCGGTGGGGACGCAACGCTCGCGATCGACGAGGTCGCGGAGACCGTGGTCGAGGCGCGCGCCGCGGCCGAGGGCGACATCGCGTTCTACTCCGAGGACCGCGGCCTGGTCCGGTTCGGGACGCCGCGCGCGATCCTCGTCATCGATCCGGTCGACGGCACCCGCCCCGCCGCCGCGGGCCTCGAATCCTGCTGCGTCTCGATTGCGGTCGTGCCGGCTGACGAGGCGGCAACGCTCGGCGACGTGTCGTTCGGCATCGTGCACGAGCTCAAGACCGGGCAGCGGTTCATCGCCGAGCGCGGCGCGGGCACGCGCGTCGAAGCCGCGGACGGCACCGCGATGCCGGTGTCGCTGTCTGCGAACACGGATCTCGACGCACTGTTCTGGACTGCAGGGTTGCGCGGGCGCCCCTCGCTGCCGATGACCGTTGTGCTCGAGGAGCTGGTCGACCGATCGGGGATGCGCGGTGGGTACTTCGACCTCGGGTCGGCGACCTTCAACATCACCCGGATCGTGTCCGGCCAGCTCGATGCCTACGTCGACGTGGGACGGCGGGTGCTCGACGAGTTCCCCGAGACCGAGCCCGCGTTCCTGGCCGTGGGCGACGGCAACGTCTGCACCAACTTCCCCTACGACGTCGCGGCCGCGGCGCTGATCCTGTCCGAGGCCGGCGGGGTGATCACCCACGCCGACGGACGGTCGCTGGCGACTCACCCGGCCGTGGGATCGGGCCGGGCCGAGGGTCTCGCCGTCCTGGCCGCCGCTTCGCCCGAGCTGCACGCCTTGCTGCTCGAGGCGGTCGACCGGGGAATGACCCACCTCGGATCGTGGTTCGCAGCGCAAAGGGGTGTCTGACCCCGCCCGCAGAGGTCCCGGGCCTACGATGGCCCGGAGATCTCCCAACCAGGAGTCCCCGTCTTGACCATCGCCATCATCGTCGTCGTCGTCCTCGTGGTGCTGATCGCGTTGTCCGTGGTCCTCACGTACAACCGGCTCGTCCGCACCCGCAACCAGATCGACAACGCGTACTCCCAGATCGACGTCCAGCTGAAGCGTCGCTACGACCTGATCCCGAACCTCGTGGAGACGGTCAAGGGCTATGCCGCGCACGAGAAGTCGACCTTCGAAGCCGTCACCAACGCGCGTGCGAACGCGATCCAGGCCCAGGAGGCCGGCTCGCCCGCGCAACAGGCGCAGGCGGAGAACGCGCTGAGCGGCACGCTCAAGTCGCTGTTCGCGGTCGCAGAGCAGTACCCGGACCTCAAGGCGAACCAGAACTTCCTGAACCTCCAGGAGGAGCTGACCTCGACCGAGGACCGGATCGCCTACGCGCGGCAGTTCTACAACGACAGCGTCCTGGGCTACAACAACCGGATCCAGTCCTTCCCGGGCAACCTGCTCGCGGGCGCGTTCAACTTCACCCACCGCGAGTACTTCGAGGGTGACCCCGAGGCGACAGGCCCGGTCAAGGTCCAGTTCTAGGACCCTCGGGTCCAGAGGGCACTGTCATGGGGATGTACGAGCAAATCGCGCGCAACAAACGGCGCACTTTCGTGATGCTGGCGGCCTTCGTGCTGCTGATCGCCCTGGTGGCCGTCGCCCTCGGGTTCCTGTTCCAGGCGGGAGTCGCGATCGTCCCGATCGCGATCGTCATCGCGATCGCACTGGCGTGGGGCTCGTACTTCTACTCCGACAAGGTCGCGCTGGCGGCGAGCCGGGCACGGCCCGCCGACGGACCGGAGTACCGGCGGTACCACAACCTCGTGGAGGGTCTGATCATCGCCGCCGGGCTGCCCAAGCCCCGGCTCTACGTGGTCGACGACCCCGCCCCGAACGCGTTCGCGACCGGTCGCAACCCGAAGCACGCGGCGCTGGCCGTCACCACGGGGCTGCTCGAGAAGATGAACCGGGTGGAGCTCGAAGGCGTGATCGCCCACGAGCTCAGCCACGTCAAGAACTACGACATCCTCGTGACGACGGTGGCGGTCACCGCGGTCGGCGCGGTGGCATTGATGGCCGACCTGGGCCTGCGGTTCCTGTGGTTCGGGGGCCGGACCGGGCGCCGGGACAACAACGACTCCGGGCCCATCGGGCTGATCCTCGTCATCCTCGCGTTCGCGCTGTTGATCCTCGCCCCGTTCGCCGCGCAGCTGATGCAGTTCGCCATGAGCCGCCGGCGCGAGCTGCTGGCCGACGCCTCCGGGGTGCAGCTCACCCGATACCCGCCGGGCCTCATCTCCGCGCTCGAGAAGCTGCAGGACGACCAGGCGGTCGTGCATCACGCCACCCGGGCCACCGCGCAGATGTGGATCGAGCAGCCGCTCGACCGTAGCCAGGAGAAGAAAGGGGCACGAGGTTCGTGGCTCAACAGGGCGTTCGACACGCATCCACCGCTCGACGAGCGGATCGCCGCGCTCAAGGCCATGTGACCCGGGCGGCGTTCGCCGCCGTTACAGCCCTTGCGCTGGTGGTCTCGGCGTGCAGCGGGGGAGACGGCAAGGCCGCCAAGAAGACCACGCCCTCGTCGACAGCCAAGCGCGCGGCTGCGCCGGTCGCGCCGCTGACCGGCCTACCGGATCCGAGCGGTGTGGCTCAGACCCGACCCGTGCTCAGCGTCAAGGTCGAGAACACGCCTGACGCGCGACCGCAGTCGGGTCTCGAGCACGCCGACATCGTGTGGGACGAAGTGGTCGAGGGCCAGATCACCCGGCTGCTCGCGATGTTCCAGTCCCAGTCCGCGGACGTCGTCGGCCCGATCCGCTCCGTGCGGTTGACGGACCCGCTCATCGTCTGGCCGGTCGGCGGGATCTTCGCGTACTCGGGTGGGGCGAAGTACGCGCTCAACGCGATCGACGCCGCGCCGGTCACGCTGGTCGACGAGAGCAAGGCCGGCGCGGCGATGTTCCGCGACCGTTCGCGGACCGCTCCGCACAACCTGTTCGGGAAGCCCGACGCGCTCTGGGCGATCGGTGGCAAGCCGGTGCCGCCGCCGCCACTGTTCCAGTACCTCTCGGCGGGGAAGGCGCCGACCGGCACCGCGGCGACCGCGGTGACCATCGCATTTCGCGGTGAGTACGCCGTCGGCTACACGTGGGACGCGGCGTCGGGCACGTGGTTGCGCACGACGGCCGGGCGTCCGTTCGTGGGCCGGTCGGGCGTGCAGATCGCGCCCAAGAACGTCGTCGTGCTCCCCGTGACCTACAAGGGCGGGCTGGGTGAGATCGGCGCCGAGGCAGAGCTCATCGGCCAGGGGAGCGTGACGGTCCTGAGCGGGGGCACCGTGACGCGGGGGACCTGGGTGCGGCCGGACAAGACCCGGCCGATGCGGCTGCAGACGACGGACGGAAAGCCGATCCGGTTGGCTCCCGGCAGCACCTGGGTCGAGCTGCCCGACGTGTCGTACGCGGTCAACGTCGTCTCGCCGCCGCCACCCCCGACCCCCACCGGGTAGCGCAGGTCCAGTATTCCTTGCGGGCCTCGCGAGAGGCGGCCGGTAGACTGTGTCCCATGTCTGATCCCCGTTCTACCGGTACCGCTCGCGTCAAGCGCGGCCTCGCCGAGATGCTGCGCGGCGGCGTGATCATGGACGTCGTGAACTCCGAGCAGGCGCGAATCGCCGAGGACGCGGGCGCCACCGCGGTGATGGCGCTCGAGCGGGTGCCGGCCGACATCCGTCGCGACGGTGGGGTCGCGCGCATGTCGGATCCCGCCATGATCGAGGAGATCCAGGCCGCGGTCACCATTCCGGTGATGGCGAAGTGCCGGATCGGCCACTTCGCCGAGGCGCAGATCCTGGAGTCGCTGGGCGTCGACTACATCGACGAGTCCGAGGTACTCACCCCGGCCGACGAAGCGCACCACGTCGACAAGTGGTCGTTCACGTCGCCGTTCGTGTGTGGCGCGACGAACCTCGGTGAGGCACTGCGACGCATCTCTGAAGGCGCGTGCCTGATCCGCTCGAAGGGCGAGGCCGGCACCGGCAACATCGTGGAGGCGGTCCGCCACCTCCGCACGATCCTGGGCGACATCAAGAAGCTCACGGTCGCCGAGGACGAAGAGCTCTACGCCTGGGCCAAGGAGCTGATGGCGCCGGCTGCATTGGTCCAGGAGATCGCCGAGCGCGGCGAGCTTCCCGTGCCGCTCTTCTGCGCCGGTGGGATCGCGACCCCTGCGGACGCGTCACTCGTGATGCAGCTCGGCGCGCAGGCGGTGTTCGTCGGCTCCGGCATCTTCAAGAGCGGCGAGCCGGCCACCCGGGCGAAGGCGATCGTCGAGGCGACGACGCACTACTCGGATCCGGAGATCGTGGCGAAGGTGTCGCGCGGGCTCGGCGCGGCGATGAAGGGCCAGACGATCGAGGACCTCGACGTGAAGCTCGCCGGGCGCGGTTGGTAGACGATGATCGCGCGGCCCCCAGGTGCAGCCGGAGGGCGTGGTGCGATCGCGGTCGAATGGTCGCCCTCCGGAGGTCTTCGGAGTGAAAGCAGGTGTGCTCGCGCTGCAGGGAGCGTTTCGCGAGCATCGTGAGGTGCTCGACGCGCTCGGCGTCGAAGCGATCGAGGTCCGCACCCCGGAGCAGCTGAGCGGCATCGACGCGCTGTTCCTGCCGGGCGGCGAGTCGACCACCATCACGAAGCTCCTCGACACCTCGGAGCTGGTCGAGCCGCTGCGGCGCGCGCTAAACGACGGGCTCC
>JADGON010000445.1 GCA_017882945.1 Acidimicrobiia bacterium
CTGGCGCAGCATCTCGACGATCGGGATCGGCGTGCGCGGAAGGTCGGGTGTGTTGACGCCGATGACGCCCGCCGTCAGCTCGGGGTAGCGCCGCGCGAACGGCCACACGAGCAAGCCACCCCAGTCGTGACCGACCATGACCGCGCGTTCGTGCCCGAGCCCGGTCACCACGCCGGCGAGGCAGGCGTTCACCCACTCCATGTCGTAGTGGACGTCGGGCTTGTCCGACCGCCCGTAGCCGGGGAGGTCCACCGCCACGGCGTGGAAGCCGGCGTCCGCGAGCGGTTGGAGCTGGTGGCGCCACGAGTACCAGGTCTCGGGAAAGCCGTGACACAGGAGCACGAGCGGCCCGCGGCCCTGCTCGACGGAGTACAGGCGAATGCCGTTCGTGACCACGTAGCCGTCGCGCGCGCCGGGCGGGATCGTCACGACTCGGGAACCTACCAGCGCACTCTCGTCGTCCAACCGCCAGGTCGAGGCGAGCCGGCAACCGAGAGGGACGTCGATATGGGGCACGGTCGGACACTGGCCATCGGGACGGTCGTCGGAGGACTGCTCCTCGGTGGGTGCGCCGCGCAGGGCGCGTCCGCCGCGTCGACCGACCCGTCGAACCGCACGATCACGGGAACCGCGACCGGGAAGGTCGAGGGCGTCCCGGACACCCTCACCGTGACCCTCGGCGTCGACAGCCAGGCGAGCTCCGCCCAGGCCGCACTGGCCCAGAACGCGGACCGGTCGACGCGGGTCATCGCGGCATTGAAGGCGTCGGGTGTCGCTGCACCGGACCTCCAGACGGCATCGCTCTCGCTGAACCCGACGTACGACCGGCAGTCCCGGATCAACGGCTACTCGGTCTCGAACGTGGTCACCGCGAAGATCCACGACGTCGCCAACGCGGGCAAGGTGGTCGATGCGGCCGCCGCCCAGGCCGGCGACGACATCCGGGTACAGGGAATCGCGCTGTCGATCGAGGACACGGGCAAGCTCGTCGCCGCCGCCCGCGCCGCTGCCGTCACCCGGGCCCGGACCCAGGCCGGGCAGCTCGCGAAGGCCGCCGACGTCCGGCTCGGCCCGGTGCTGAAGATCACCGAGCGCCGGGCGGCCTCGCCGCAGGTGCTCTCCGGGCTCCGCGCCGAGCTGGCCGGCCCGGCGCAGGTCCCGATCGAAGCCGGGACCCAGGAGCTCTCGGTCGACGTCACGGTGGTCTTCCGAATCCGATAGACGTTACGGTCGCGTATGGCAGAGCTCGTATTGGTCGACACGGTCGACCGCGTCCGGACGGTCACGCTCAACCGACCGGAGGCGCGCAACGCCCTCAGCGTCGCGCTGCAACGCGAGGCCGGCGCGGCGTTGGCCGCCGCGGATGCAGACGCCGAGGTGGACGTCGTGATCTTCACTGGATCGGATCCCGCGTTCTGCGCGGGCCTCGACCTGCGCGAGCTCGGGAAGGACGCGTCGAACCTCGTGGGAGGAGCCGACGATCCGGCGATCAGCCCGTTTGCCGCGCTCTGGAAGATGAGCAAGCCGGTGATCGGCGCGATCAACGGGCCGTGCGTCACCGGTGGGTTCGAGCTCGCGCTCGCCTGCGACTTCCTCATCGCGTCAGAGCGCGCCGCGTTCGCCGACACGCACGCGCGCGTCGGCGTCATGCCTGCGGGAGGCATGAGCGTCTTCCTGCCACAGGTCGTCGGTGTGCGCAAGGCGAAGGAGATGAGCCTGAGCGGCAACTTCATGGGCGCGCACGAGGCGTTCGCCCGGGGTCTCGTGAACCACGTCGTCGCGCACGATGCGTTGTTGCCCTCAGCCCGCAAGCTGGCGGCGGACATCGTCGGCAACGACCAGGCGGCGGTGCGCAACTTGAAGAAGCTCTACGACGCGAACGCCAAGGTGACTGCCGGGGACGCGATCGACCAGGAGCAGCAGTTCTTCCGTGCGTGGAGGATCGACCCCGCGGAGATCGAGCGCCGGCGAGCAGGCATCGTCGAACGCGGGCACGACCAGCAATGACGCGCGGCGAGCGCTTCGAGACCCACATGAGCGACTCCGACGCGCTCATGTGGAACATCGAGAAGGACCCGCTGCTGCGCTCGACGATCGTCACCGTGCTGTTGCTCGACCAGCCACCCGAGTGGGACCGGCTCGTGGACAAGATCGAGCGGGGAACGTGGCTCATCCCGCGGTTGCGCCAACGGATCGCCACACCCCTCCTGCGCATGGGGCCGCCGCAGTGGTCCGGGGACGCGAACTTCGACCTGCGCTACCACCTGCGGCGGGTCAAGGTCTGCGAGCCCACGCTCGACGCGGTGCTGGACCTCGCGCGCACGTCCGCGATGGCGGGCTTCGATCGCGCTCGCCCGCTCTGGGAGTACACCGTCGTCGAGGGCCTCGAAGGCGGGAAGTCGGCGATGATCCTGAAGGTCCACCACTCGATGACCGACGGCGTCGGCGGGATGAAGCTCCTGCTCATGCTGTTCGACTTCGAGCGCGACCCCGAGTCCGTCACCGCGCTCGACCGCGTCGACGCGGTGCCGGTCTTCGGGCCCATGGACCTCGTGCTCAGCGCGCTCGGACACAACCAACGACGAATGCTCGGCATCGTGCGGCGCGGGGTCATCGAATCGATGAGCGCCACGCGCGCGGTCCTGGACGATCCCGTCCACGCGCTGCAGGACGCGTTGCGAACCGCGGGTTCGATCGTGCGCTTCCTGACCCCGGCGACGGTCCCCCACTCGCCGATCATGCGGGCGCGCACGCTCGCCCGGCAGCTCAGCACCCTCGACGTGCCGCTCGACGAGTTCAAACGCGCCGCGAAGACGGTCGGCGGCTCGCTGAACGACTCCTTCGTCGCCGCGGTGATCGGGGGGATGCAGCGCTACCACGAGTTCCATGGCGCGCCCGTCGACGACCTGCGGATGGTCATGCCCATCAACCTTCGGGCCGACGACTCCGCGCTCGGCGGCAACCACTTCACCCCGGCGCGCTTTCTCGTCCCACTCACGATCAAGGATCCGGGTGACCGGATCGTCGCAGTGCGTCAGCTGACCCGCGAGGTCCGCGCCGAGCCGGCAGTCCAGCTCACCGACGCGCTCGCGGGCGTCCTCAACCAGCTGCCGACGACGGTCACGACGGCACTGTTCGGCTCGATGCTGAAGGGTGCGGACTTCGTGACGAGCAACGTTCCCGGGGCACCGTTCGAGATCTTCTCTGCCGGCGCCGCACTCGAGCGTATGTACGCGTTCGCGCCGCTGGCGGGCGCGGCCGTCAACGTCACGCTGCTCTCCAACTGCGGGACCTGCTGCATCGGCGTGAACGTGGACGCGGTCGCCGTCCCCGACTCCGAGACCTTCCTCCGCTGCCTCGACGCGAGCTTCACCGAGATCCTCGCCCTCGCCCCGTAGCTCCCGCCGCGAGCGTTCCGGCGCTGGTTGCGCGTTCTGGCGGCCACCACCGGGAACGCAACAACCAGACCAGGGGTCGGCGAAGAACGAGATGGGAGGGGCGCGGTCAGGGAGACCGGGTTCGGTCCTACGCTGGGTTGAATGGATGGCACGCCAGTCGGGCGCCGGGTGTTCTTCGGGATCCTCGGCGTCGGTGCCGTCGGCGTGCTCTGGGGGGCGAAGGCCCAGGACTGGCTCGAGAAGGCGGTGGCGCCGCTCGTGGCCAAGGACGGCACGGGGCTCTCGGCGTTCCTGCCGATCGGCCGGTTCCGGATCTACACGGTCACCGGTGATCTGCCGAGCAAGTCCCACTCGGAGTACTCGTTGAAGGTCGGTGGGCTCGTCGACTCGCCGTTCACACTCACCTACGAAGCGCTCCGGGCCCTGCCACCGACGAAGATGACCAAGGACTTCCAGTGCGTGACCGGCTGGCGGGTGCACGAGGTCAAGTGGCAGGGCGTATTGCTCGGGGACCTCCTCGACCGCGCGGGAGTAAAGGCCCGAGCCAAGGCGATCCGTTTCAAGAGCTTCGACGGCACCTACACCGAGAGCCTGACCCTGAGCCAGGCGCGCCGGAAGGACGTGATCGTCGCGTACCAGATGGAGGGCGGCGACATCTCCGCGGAGCACGGTGGCCCGGTCCGGCTCTACGTCGCGCCGATGTACGGCTACAAGTCGATCAAGTGGCTCGACACGATCGAGCTCACCGATCAGGTCGAACCCGGGTACTGGGAGCACTACGGCTACGACGTCGACGGATGGGTGGGAAGGTCGAATGGCCGCGACGACAACGCCACCTGACGCCGGCGCGGTACCACCCGAGGCGATCATCGAGCGGTTCGATCGCGTCGAGCGGATCGCGCACTGGCTCAACGCGTCGCTGTTCGGCGTCGTGATGCTGACCGGCTCGATCCTCTACATCGGTCAGCTCTCGGTTCTCTTCGGCAACCGCGAGATCGTGCGGACGCTCCACGTCTACTGCGGGCTCGCAATCCCGGTCGCGTTCCTGATCGCGTACTCCCCCCGGTGGGGCCGGGCGCTGCGGCGCGACTTCGCCCGCATCAACCGGTGGAGCCAGGACGACAAGCGCTGGTTCCGCACGCTCGGCCGGGACAGGAACGTCCGGCTGGGCAAGTTCAACGCGGGCCAGAAGCTGAACGCGGCGTTCGTCGTGGCCGCAGCCTTGGTGATGGTCGGGACCGGCTCGATCATGAAGTGGTTCGAGCCCTTCCCGGTGGACGTCCGGACAGGCGCGACGTTCGTGCACGACTGGTTCGCCTTCTTCATCTGGATCTCGGTGCTCGGCCACATCTGGTTCGCGTTCGCGGACTCCGAGGCGCTGCGCGGGATGTGGCGCGGGACCGTCACGGCCCGGTGGGCCAAAGCGCACCGTCCCCGCTGGTACGAGGAAACGACCGGGGATCACGGCGACCTCACCGAATAGAGTCGCCGGGTGACGCCGAAACCCTCCGAGCTCGTGCTTCCCCCCGATCTGATCCCGTCCGACGGGCGCTTCGGCTCCGGACCGTCGAAGGTGCGCGCGGAGGCGGTCGCCGCGCTCGTGGACGCGGCCCCCGGCTACCTCGGGACTTCCCACCGCCGTGACGGAGTCCGCTCCGTCGTTCGGCGCGTGCGGGAGGGCATCTCCGCGCTCTTCCAGCTCCCCGACGGCTACGAGGTGTTGCTCAGCAACGGCGGGACGACTGTGTTCTGGGACTCCGCCGCGTTCGGGCTCATCGAGACGCGCAGCCAGCACCTCGTGTTCGGTGAGTTCTCTTCGAAGTTCGCGAGCGTCACGCGCAACGCCCCGCACCTCGAGGAGCCCGAGGTGATCGAGACCGGACCGAGCACCCACCCGCTCCCCCACGCCAGCGCCGCGGTCGACGCGTACTGCTTCCCGCACAACGAGACGTCGACGGGCGTGATGCTGGACCCGCGACGACCCGAAGGCGCGACCCCGGACCAGCTCGTCCTCGTCGACGCGACTTCCGGCGCGGGCGGGCTGCGCTTCGACCCCGCGCAGACCGACGTCTACTACTTCGCGCCGCAGAAGTGCTTCGGCGGCGACGGCGGGCTGTGGCTCGCTGCGTGCTCACCCGCTGCGATCGGGCGCATCGAGCGCATCGGCGCCAGCGGGCGCTGGGTGCCCCCCAGCCTCGACCTCGCGATCGCGCTCGAACAGTCCCGTCTGGAGCAGACCTACAACACGCCGGCCCTCGCCACCGTGTTCCTGCTCGCGCACCAGATCGAATGGATGCTGCACGAAGGTGGGATCGAATGGTGTGCATCCCGGTGTGACCGCAGCGCCGAGATCCTGTACGGCTGGGCCGAGGCCAGCTCCTTCGCCACGCCGTTCGTCGAGAAGCCGGACGAGCGCAGCCACGTCACCGCCACGATCGACTTCGACGAGGCGGTCGACGCTCCGGCGCTCGCCCGGGCGCTGCGCGCGAACGGGATCGTGGACACCGAGCCCTACCGCAAGCTCGGACGCAACCAGCTCCGCGTCGGCATCTTCCCCGCAGTGGAGCCCGAGGATGTCGCCACCCTCACCCACGCGATCGACTGGCTCGTCGAACGGCTGGGCTGATCCGTCAGCTTCGCCCGCCGCTTCGCCCCGGCCATCGCGGGCGCCCCGACGCACGCAGTTCGCGAGTCTGACAAGATCCGGTCATGCTCTTCGTTCACGAGATCCACCGAGTCATCGGCCGGCACGAGGACGCGTTCGAGCACGAGTACCGAACGACGTGGATGCCGAGGCTGACCGAGACGGACGACGCGCGCCTCCTCTACTTCGCGAAGCTCGCGCACGGCACCGGCCGCGCCTACAACATGATCACGGTCACGGCGGTCCGCAATGGCGCGGCTTGGGAACGCCTCGTAACCCGGCTCCGCACGGGAGACCTCCGCGAGTGGGTCGCGAAGATCGACACGATGCGCCACGACGTGACGAGCAAGGTCCTCATGCCGGTGGAGTGGTCTCCGCTCCAGACGGTCGACTTCGCGAACGTTCCCATCGGCGGCGCCGAGCACGACCCGACGCTCTTCATGGAAGACACCGCGTGGCCGCACGAGGGCAAGATGGAGGACTACCTCGAAGCGGCGCGCGACAACTACGCGCCCAGCCTCGCCGAGGGCCGGCACGGCGGCCGGTCGCTGCTCGAGCTCCAAGCCGTCCTCACCCCGGCGTGGGGGACGAGCGCGCGACGGCGTGAGGTCATCCTGTGGCAACGAGTCATGAAGCCGGCCGGGATCACCGGCCTGCTCATGAGCGAGATCCCGGCCGAGCACCGCGCCCCGGGAACGTGGATGCACGACGCCCTCCAGGTCCGTGACGACTGGGAGAGCCGGCTGCTGCGCACGGCCACCTGGTCTCCGATCGCCTGATGCCGTTGGTCCTCATCCATGGAGTGCCGGACACGGCATCCATGTGGGACCCGCTGCGGTCGCACCTCCACCGCCGGGACGTCATCGCCCTCGGGCTCCCGGGGTTCGGGACGCCCGCGCCCGCCGGCTTCGGCGCGACGAAGGAGGAGTACGCCGACTGGATCACCAACCGGATCCGGGCCATCGGAGAGCCGGTCGACCTCGTGGGTCATGACTGGGGCTGCCTCCTCGTCCAACGGGTCGCGTCCACGCACCCCGAGCTCGTACGGACGCTTGCCGGTGGAAGCGGCCCGGTGGACCGCACCTACGTGTGGCACTCGATGGCCCAGCTCTGGCAGACGCCCGGGGTCGGCGAGGAGATGGTCGCCGGCATGCTGCAGCTCCCGGCCGACGAGCTCGCAGCAGGGCTCACCGCCGCCGGTTCACCGTCCGAGCTCGCCGCCGAGCAGGCCAAGCACCTCGATGCCCTGATGGGCGGGTGCATCCTCGAGCTGTACCGGTCCGCGGTCACGGTCGGCGACGAGTGGGAGGACGCGGTCGGGGCGATGCCACCGCGACCGTCGTTGGTGCTCTGGAGTCGCGACGACCCCTTCGTCTCATCGGAGTTCGGTGCGCGCCTCGCGCATCGCATCAACGGGGAGCTGATCGTCTTCGACGAGGGCGGGCACTGGTGGCCCTGGACCCACGCGCAGGAGTCCGCCGCCGCGCTCGAACGCCTCTGGGCCGAGGCACCGTAGCGCAGGCGGCGAACGCGGGGCTGCGCTACTTCGAAGCTTGGGCTTCGGCCTGGACCTTGCCGCCCGTCTGCGGATTCGGCGGGTCCCATGCGGTGCCGCCGACGCGACCACCGAGCTCCGGGCACTCACCCGCGAACACACCCCAGGTGCACTCGAAGCCCGGAACGATCCAGTCGTGCAGCATCCAGATGTTGTCGAGGGATGCCTTGCGGCCGCCGATGGATTCGCACTTCGCCTGGCTCATCGACTCGGCACCGATGACCACTCCGTCCCGACCGATGCAGAGACCGCCGTTCAGGTTGTGCTGGTGCCAACGGTCGTTCGGCCCGGTGAAGCCATCGGGAGGACCGTTGAGGTGGAACACGAGGTAGCTGAGCCCCACGATCTTCGCGTCGGGCGTCGACCCGTCATACAGCAGCTCTGAGGGGGCCGCGGGGTTGAACGCCCCGGCCAGGCCGGCGTTCGTGTAGTGCGCGCCGATGCACGGCACGTACACGGTCGACTTGGCGTAACCGGCCCGCAACGCATCGGCGACCGTCGGGTACTTGAGGGCCACACCGCGAGCGATCGTCTGCTCCGCTTCGAGCTGGGCCGCTTCCTCACGGGTGATCGGCGTCTGCTTGAACGGGCCCCGGTGGTTGTGGCCCTCGGCGTCCTTTCCGACCTGCCCCGCGGAAGCCGGTGGTCCCGAGCGCTCGCACGGCGAGTCGCCCGTGAGCGCGCCGGTGACGATGATGCCGTTGCCCGTGTCGACGAGACCACCGGACCCCGGGATCACCGCGTGCGTGTGGTTGTGCCCGTCGGCGGAGACGCCGACCGCGCCGTGGTTGTGCCCGTCCGCGCTCACGCCGCTGGCCGCGCCGGCGTTGGTCGCGGCCGGGCTGAAGATCAGACTGGTGAGCACGGCGACAGCGACGAGGATCACGCCGACTCCGGCGAAGCCCACACCGGCACTGAGCGGTCGGCGGCTGAAGCTCTTGTTCAACAACGCGAAGCTCGCGAACACGGCAAGGCCTTCGAAGGCCGCGCACAGCCCGTCGACCTTGCCCCACGCGTCTGGGGTTCCGTCGCTGCCGATCGCGATCCCGACGGTGCGACTGATCACCCAGACCGCGAGGATGCCGAGGTTCAGCACGATGCCGGCCGCGATCACCCGGCGCGACGGGCGGAAGCCGATCATCGCGGCCAGCGCGAGCTGGAGCCATGCCGTCGTGGCAAAGAAGAGCCCGTGGGTCCACGAGACGCCGGCGTGCTCGCCCATCATCGCGAAGTGGATCGCGCCGGCGCCGAGCATCAGCGCGGCGATCGTCCAGCGCAGCACCGTCCCGATGCTCGTGGGACGAGGTCCCATTGCTTGGCCCATGTCATTGCCCCCCGGTTTGCACGACCTGTGCAAGAGAGTAGGCCGATTACCCGGCCTACGACAGGCGCTCCCAACCCGGGGGCGGCGGCGCGAGCCGCCAGAGCTGCTCCGGAGCGGGTGCGCCGAGCTTGGCCCCGATCTGCCAGTCGGTTTCGAGCGCCCGCAGCTGTGACCCGTAGTGCGCGAGCGCGCGCTGCTTGGCCGCGTCGCCGTGGTCGACCGTGGGCGCCGCCGGCGTCGGCCAGATCCCGGCCCGGAACAGCTGTGCGACCCGCCACGCGAGCAGTCCCGGGATGTGCTTGTAGCCCATGTCCTCGTAGCAGAACCACGCCGGCCCACCCACCCGATCGCGCACGACACGCGCCGCGTCGTGCGCCGCGGTGTGGTCCGGGTTCGCGAGGCCGAACGGGGCCAGGACGGCAGTGGGGCCAGCGGCGCGCACCGCAGCTTCGAGCGCATCGACCGTCTGGTCCGCCCCGACCCAGTCGGCCCGATCGAGGTACTGGTGCTCCACGAAGTCGAGCCACACCGGAGTCGCGCTGAGCTCGGCGAGCGCGCGGCGATCCTCTTGCTTGCGCCGCTCGAGCACATCGTCGCCGGCGCGGAAACCGGCGATCGTGTCCCAGTGGGTCGGGGGGTCCGGATACGTCGGGGGCGCCCCGGCGTAGACCGTGATGACGGTCGCGTTCGGATGCGCGGCGAGCAACCGTCCGCACCCGAGCACCGCGTCGTCGAGGTGCGGTGACACCACGACGATCCGTTCCAGCTCCGCGGGCGTGACCAGTCCCCAGTCGCGCATCTCGCCGACCGGATTCGTCTCGCGATCCGCCCCGGAGCTCATCGGGCACTACGAACGAGGCGTGACACCGGCAGGCCCGAAGCTCGACTGGGGTCCACCGCCACGCAGCACGGCGATCGGGTCGCGGAGATCGTCGACGTAACCCAGCGCGTACGCACCGGGCGCGTACCCGATCATGCGCAGCAGATCATCCGGGAGCTGACGGGCAACCTCGGGCGGCACCGAGAGGTACTGGTTCTCCTCCTGGCGGAGCCATCCCACGCAATAGGTGATGTTCACCCCGTGGCGCGCGGCCTCCGACCGGTTCGGTCCGCCGCCGTGGTAGAGCGCACCCGTGTAGATGAGCACCGAGCCCTTGCGCATCTCGGCCGGCTCGGTGTCGTCCTCGGTGAACTGGAGCTTGTCGTCGTACTTGTGGCTGCCGGGGATGAGTCGGGTCCCACCGTTGCGCTCGGTGAAGTCGGTCATCGCCCAGATCGTGTTGCAGGTGACCTCGTAGCCCGCCGGGAACGAGAAGAAGTCGAACGCCCACTGGTCCCGGTGCACGTACTGCGCGGACTGTCCGGGCTCGATGCTGATGACCTGGGTCAGATGCAGCTGGTAGGTGGTCGCGTGCCCGAGCACCGAACCGACGGCGCCCGTCACCGTGGGGTGCATCACCAGGTCGTGAGAGGCCGGGGCGCGAGCGACGAGCCCACCCGTGCGACGGGTGTGGTGGCCGCTGAAGTCGTCGCCGTACGGCGTGTTCGCCATGAACGGGGCGAGCTCGCCCTCCAGGCGATCGAGCACTCCCGGATCGACGAGCTCGTCGATGACCACGCAGCCGTCGGCGGCGAGCACCTCGCTGACTGCTTCGACCGCCGCGTCCGACGGGAGATGGCGCACCGACACGATCGGGGACGGTAGCCGACCCGCCCGACCGTTACGCTCGGGCCGCTCGCGCGCGACGAGCTCGAGGGGGAACCGCTGTGGAAGTGCCGCTGACCGTGACCGACTTCCTCGATCGGGCCGAGACGGTGTTCTCGCACCGTGAGGCTGTCGTCGACGAACCCAGCCCGCCGGGTGGCGGCCTTGGTCGCATCACCTACGCGGAGCTCGCAGCCAAGGCTCGCAGCCTCGCGGTCGCGCTCGACGACCTGGACGTCGGTGCCGGCGAGCGGGTCGCGATCATGTCGCCGAACGCGGCTCGCTTCCTCGTTGCGCTCTTCGGCGTGCCCGCGTTCGGGCGCGTCCTCGTTCCGATCAACTTCCGGCTGAACCGCGAGGAGGTCGCCTACATCATCGAGCACTCGGGCGCATCGGTGTTGCTGGTCGACCCCGAGTACGCGGACCTGGTCGCGGACATCCCGGTCGCGCACCGGTTCGTGCTCGGCACCGAATCCGATCCCGAGCTCTTCGGCCGGACCGGGACACCGAAGCTCACGAGCGACGACGAGAACGCCACCGCGACCATCAACTACACGTCGGGGACGACCGCGCGGCCCAAGGGCGTGCAGATGACCCACCGAAACCTCTGGCTGAACGCGGTCACGTTCGGGTGGCACATGGGGATCACCGACCGCGACGTCTACCTGCACACGCTCCCGATGTTCCACTGCAACGGGTGGGGGCTTCCGTTCGCGATCACGGCGATGGGGGCGCGCCACGTCGTCATCCGGAAGATCGACGGCGACGACATCCTGGACCGCGTCCAAGGCGAAGGAGTGACCTTTCTCGCCGGCGCGCCTGCGGTGGTGGCAATGACGCTCGACGCGGCAGCGGCGCGACGCGAGCGCGGCGAGGAGGTGCCGGGTCGCGACCGCGTGCGCATCGTCGTCGCGGGAGCGCCGCCACCGTCGAAGGTCATCGAGCGGGTCGAGGCCGAGCTGGGTTGGGAGTTCAACCAGATCTACGGACTGACCGAGACCTCTCCCCTGCTCACGGTCAACCGCACGCTGATCGAGTACGACGCGCTCGACGACGGCGAGCGGGCGCGCCGGCTCTCACGTGCGGGCGTCCCCGCCGTCGGGGTCCGCATGCGCGTCGACGAGCAAGGTGAGCTGCTCGCGCGGTCCAACCACGTGTTCGAGGGCTACTGGGAGCAGCCGGAGGAAAGCGCGAAGGCGCTCGTCGACGGCTGGTTCCACACCGGCGACGGTGGCGAGCTCGACGGTGCGTACGTCGTGATCTCGGACCGCAAGAAGGACGTCATCATCACGGGCGGCGAGAACGTGAGCTCGATCGAGGTCGAGGACTGCCTGTTCCAGCACCCCGCGGTCGCCGAGGCCGCGGTGATCGGCGTCCCGGACGAACGTTGGGGCGAGACCGTGAAGGCACTCGTCGTGCTGCGGCCCGGGCATGAGTCGACGACAGAGGTGGAGCTCATCGAGTTCTGCCGCGAGCGGATGTCGCACTACAAGTGCCCGACGTCGGTCGAATGGCGCGACGCCCTCGCCCGCACCGCGACCGGCAAGCTCCAGAAGTTCAAGCTCCGCCAGGACTACTGGCAAGGCCGCGACAAGCAGATCAACTGACCCCCTTCACCTTTGGCGTCACGTACCCACGAAATACGTGGGTACGTGACGCCAAAACGGGGGTGCCCGGGGGTCAGCGCTGGTCGATCGCGACCTTGATCGCGCCGCTCTCGTCCTGAGTGGCGAGCGCGGTGAAGGCGTCGCGCCACTCGTCGAGCCGGAACGTGTGGGTGAGCATCGGAGTGAGATCCACGCGGCCGTGCTCGACCAGGTCGAGGTAGTGCGCGATGCCGTGCTGCCGCACGCCTTCGACATCCTCGAACCCGAAGGCGTTCGAGCCGGTGAAGGTGATCTCCTTGAAGTAGACGGGAGTGTCCTCCCAGCGCGCGGGGCCGTGCATCCCAAGCTTCACCAGCGTCCCGCGCGCTCGCAGCACGCGCGCCCCGACCTCGAGCGTCTCTGCCGCGCCAATCGTGTCGTAGACCACGTCGATCCCGCCCGGGAACGCCATCGGCAGCCCGTCCGCCGGCTGGAGCACCCCACCCGACCACGCCGCAACGGCCTCGATCAGCTCTTCGCGCGGTTCCGGCGCGACCGTCTGCGCACCAAGCTCTTCTACGAGCCGGCGTTGCGCGTCGAAGCGCGCGACCGCCATGACCTCGACCTCGGGGTACAGCGCGCCGAGGATGGCGACGGCCGAGGTCCCGAGCGCACCCGCGCCGTACACCAACACCTTGCCGCCCGGCCGCGGCGGGTGCCGGGTGATCCCGTGCAGCGACACCGCGAACGGATCGGCGAACACGGCCTGCTCGTCCGGGATCGAGTCGGGCACCTTGAACAGCATCGAGTCGTGGGCGGGCATCAGTTCGCCGAACCCGCCGGGAACGTCCTTGCACATGCCCGTGTGGATCCCGGGCGCGAGGTCGCCCTTGCCGAACGACCAGCACTGGCTCAGATCGCCCGCCGCGCAGGCGGGACACATCGGCGTGACGCCGCGCGGCTCGCACGTGAGCCACGGGTTGAGCACCACCCGGTCGCCGACCTCGAGCCCTTCGGCCTCCGGCCCGAGCGCGACCACATCGGCGACGACCTCGTGTCCCATGACGTGGGGGAACGACACGAAGTTCTTCATCGGGTTGTCGCGATTGTCGCCCGACCCCCGGTCCTTCGACGTGGAGCTCGCGTAGTCGAAGAAGATCTGCTTGGACTCGGATCCGCAGATGCCCGTGAGGCGGGGCTTCGTCACCACCCAGTCCGGGCGCAGGAACCCGGGATCGTCCATCTCGATCATCCGCACCGGCGTCCGGGCCAGGGCTCGGAGGAGCCGGTTGTCGGTATCGGGCTTGGGCTGGGGCTCGGGCTCGACCCCGAAGATCAACGCGCGCATGAGCTCAGCGTATGACATGGTCGTCAGGTCCGCCCAGGGACGGCAGGTACCGTTCGCGCGTGGAAGAGGAAGCCGCGCTCGTCCTGCGATCGGTCAAGGTCAACAACCGCGCCGCGCTCTTCTCGGCGTTCCCCGATCGCCTGGTCGTGGTGGATCGTGACGGGACCCGCACGATCCCGATCCGTGACCTCGCGCGCATCACGCACAAGTCCGGCCTGCGGTCCGGCCAGATCGCGATCTGGACGGTCGACGGTGACGAGCTGGTGATCCGGGGGCTTCGGGCCGGCGACACCCCGACCGCCTACCAGGTGCTCGTGCGCCTCGCGACCGGAACGCGCTGAGCGCGGGCTCCAGCAGCCGGAACCCGGCGCTCGCGCTCCGGGCCCGCGGCAGTCCGGCGAGCTGAGTCCCGGTCGCGTCCGCCTACGGTGCCGGCGGCGGAATCGGCTCGCTCCTGGTGACCGCGTCGGCTTCGATCTCCGTGTCGGCGATCTCGGCATCGGGTGTGGGCGCGTCGACGGTGGCTCGGGGCTGGAGGATCCCGTGGCCGTTGCCCTTGCCACCGCCCCCGCCGAACGAGCGCATGAGCGTCGCGGCCAGGCCCTCGAAGCTCCCACCCCCGCCGGTGACGAGCACCTCGGGCACGACCGTGATGTGCCCTTCGGAGACCGCGTTCGCCACC
>JADGON010000111.1 GCA_017882945.1 Acidimicrobiia bacterium
GGCGACCACCGTCATCGCATCGCCACTGGCCTCGAAGAAGGGATGCGCGCGGCAGAGCAGGTAGATGCCGGCAGTGACCATCGTCGCCGCGTGGATCAGTGCCGAAACCGGGGTGGGACCTTCCATCGCATCCGGCAGCCACACGTGAAGCGGGATCTGGGCGCTCTTCCCGATGCATCCGACGAACAGCAGCAAGGCGATCGCGGTGACGGTCGTGTGCGGCAGCGAGCCGGCCTTGAGGTTCATTGCCGCATAGTCGAGGCTGCCGACGCTCCCGATGATGAAGAACATCGCGAGCATGAACCCGAAGTCGCCGACCCGGTTGGTGATGAACGCCTTCTTGCCCGCCACCGCGGCCCGGTCGCGCTCGAACCAGTGCGAGATGAGCAGGTACGAGCAGAGGCCCACACCCTCCCAGCCCAGGAACGTCAGCAGGAAGCTGCTGGCGAGCACGAGGATCAGCATCGAGGCCGCAAACAGGTTGAGGTAGGCGAAGAAGCGCGTGAAACGGGCGTCGCCGTGCATGTACCCGATGGCGTAGAGGTGGATCAGCGAGCCGACGCCGGTGACGAGGAGGATCCAGGTCACCGAGAGCGGGTCGGCCAGGAAGCCGATGTTCACCCGCAACGCGCCGGCCGGGAACCAGGCGAACAGGTTCACGGTGTTGGTGCGCGCGTTGCCGGGGAGGCTCAGCATGGCGCCGAACATCACGATCGCCCAGATGAACGACAACCCGAGCAGCCCGGTCGCGATCCACCCCGCCTTCGGCTCGCCGATGCGCTTGCCGAGCAGCAGCAGCAGCACCGCGCCGAACAGCGGGAGCGCGGGAACGATCCAAACGGTGTCGAGAAGGTCGCGCGCGCTCACCGGCTGCCCCTCGGGAGATGCGACACGTCAGCCTCTCAACAAGTCGATGTCGTCGGCGGTCGCCCCGCCCCGGCGGCGTCGGAAGATGGCCACGATGATGGCGAGCCCCACGGCGACCTCGGCCGCCGCGACCACGAGCACGAAGAACACGATCGCCTGGCCACGGATGTCGTCGAGCGTCTTGGCGAAGGTCACGAATGTGAGGTTCACCGCGTTGAGCATCAGCTCGACGCACATGAACATCACGAGGACGTTGCGCCGGATGAGGAGCCCGACCGCGCCGATCGAGAAGAGCATCGCGGCGAACGTGAGGAAGTAGGAATCGGTGAGGTGCACCGAGGCGAGCGTCATGGCGCCGACACCTCGCTCGTGCTCTCGGTCATTGCATCGGGCTCGGTGTCGTCATCGTCCCGCTCGAGCTCGAGCTCCTGTTGGGGCGGGAGCCCGCTGCGCCGGGCGAGCACGACGCCACCGACGACGGCCACGACGAGCAGGATCGCGGTGACCTCGAACGGCCAGAGGTAGCTGGTGAAGAGGCTGCGGGCGACCCGCTCGACGTTGCCGCCACTGCCGTCGTTGAGGCCGGGGCCGCTCGAGGTCCCGGTGGCCCAATGGTGACCGACGAGGAAGAGCAGCTCGGCGAGGCCGACCACACCGAGCACGATCGCCGCGGGTCGCTGCGAGCGCACCGGGTCATGCAGGGACTCGCTCTTGTCGACGCCGAGCAGCATGATCACGAACAGGAAGAGGATGACGATCGCGCCGGCGTACACGATGATCTGGACCGCCGCGAGGAGCTGGGCGTCCTGGAGCAGGAACATCACCGCGATCGCGACGAGCACCGTGACGAGGAGCAGCGCCGCGTGCACCGGGTTGCGGGCGAGCACCATCGAGATGGCCGCGCCCAGCGCCACCGCCGCCATGATGAAGAAGATCACGAACTCGGCCATCAGTCGGCCTTCTTCCGGCGCTGACCCTGCTCGGGCTGGCGGTAGCCGACGCCGAGCTCGCTCGACCAGACGATCCGGCCCTCGTAGGCCGCCGCGCCCGACGGCGACGTCGCGCGCATCCACGCGCTGGTCTCGTCGTCCTCGCCGCCGAGCCACAGCTCCCAGGGCTGGCGCTTCGCGTGGCCTTCGTCGTCGACCAGCAGCTCGTTCTTGGTGTAGATCGCGTCGGCGCGGTGCGCGAACGAGAACTCGAACAGCTTCGTCTCGGTGATCGCCTCGGTCGGGCAGGCCTCGACGCAGAGGTCGCAGTGGATGCACCGCAGGTAGTTGATCTCGTAGACGAACCCGTACCGCTCACCCGGTGAGACCGGCGCATCGGGCGGGTTGTCGGCCCCGCGCACGTAGATGCAACGCGCGGGGCAGACGCCGGCGCACAGCTCGCAGCCGATGCACTTCTCCATCCCGTCCTCGTAGCGGTTCAGGACGTGACGACCGTGGAAGCGCTCGGGCTTCGGACGCTTCTCCTTGGGATAGCGCGTCGTGACCGGCTTCTTGAAGACCTGCTTGAGCGTGATGCCGAAGCCGCTGAACTTGCCCATCAGTACACCTCGTCCATGAACTCGCCGGGCTTCGGCATGCAGAGCCGGAGGAACCCGAGGACGGCGAGGGCGCCCAGCGCGGCGGCCGGGACGACGAGGAGAAGGTCCCAGTCCTGCTGCTTGGCGATGATGATGATGCCGGTGACCATGGCCCAGAGGAATGCGAGCTCGATGAGCCACTTCCATCCCAGGTCCATGAGCTGGTCGTAGCGCAGCCGAGGCAGCGACGCGCGGATCCACACGGTGCCGTAGAGCAGGATCACCAGCTTCAGGAAGAACCAGAAGCACGGCATGATCCACGCGTTGACGGTCCCGCTCGCCGGCAGGAACCCGAGACTCGGACCGGACGGGCCACCGAGGAAGAGCGTCACCGCGATCGCCGACATGGTGATCAGGTTCATGAACTCGGCGAGGAAGAAGATGCCGAACCGGATGCCGGTGTACTCGGTGTGGAAGCCACCGACGAGCTCCTGCTCGGCCTCGACGAGGTCGAACGGCGGGTGGTTGGTCTCGGCGATCGCCGCGATGATGAAGATGACGAAGGCGATGCTTGCCGGTGCCCAGTACCACTGGGTCGCGAACGAGTCCCAGCCGGTCCATGCCTGGCCGTTGACGATGCCGCGGGTCGAGAGGGTGCCGGACCAGAGCAGCACCCCGACGATCGCGAGCGAGAAGGCGGCTTCGTAGGAGATCAGCTGGGCCGAGGCCCGCACCGAGCCCAGCAGCGGGTACTTCGAGCCGCTCGACCAGCCCGCGAGCATCACGCCGTAGAGACCGATGCCCGACATCGCCAGGAGCAACAGCACGCCGATCTCCGGATCCGCGAGCTGCAGGTACGTCTGGTGCCCGGCGATCGAGACCTCGCCGCCGATCGGCACGATCGCGAACGCGAGGAAGGCGGGAAGCGCGGAGAGGTACGGGGCGAGCTTGAACACGAAGCTGTCGGCCTGATCCGGGATCGACTGCTCCTTGAAGAAGAGCTTGATGCCGTCGGCCAGGGTCTGGAGCACGCCGAACGGACCGGCCGTCGCGGGTCCGATGCGGTTCTGCATGTCGGCGATGACCTTGCGCATGAACCAGATGTAGAGCAGCACGAGCACGAGAAGCAGCGCGAAGACGACCAACGTCTTGCCGATGACGATGAGGACGACCTCACCGTCGACGCCGTTCTTGAACAGCGGATCCGCGGCAAGGATCACGACAGCGACTCCACCCGCAGATCCGTCACCGCGGTGCTCAGGTCGACGAGATCGCTGACCCCGCTGCCGGGAAGGTTGAACGGCAGGTACGCAGTCCCGGTACCGATCGCGGCGTCGGCGCGCACGGCGAGCGTCAGCGATCCCCGCGCGGACGTGACCCGCACCTCGGCGCCGTCCTCGACCCCGATGCGATCGCGGTCCTGGGGACTGATCAGGAGCACCGGATCGGCCACGAGCTCCGACAGCGAGTCGGATGCCGCCACCGTGATCCCACCGTCATAGAGCGTGCGTCCCGTCACGAGGCGCAGAGCGTACGCGTCACGCGCGGGCGGCGCCGTGTCCGTGACGCCTCCGGTGAAGCGGTGCAGTGCGGGCGCCGGAGGCGCGCCCGCACTCTGGGCCACGGAGGTGAGGCGATCGGCGCGCAGGGCGTCCGCTTCGTCGTTCGCGGTCTTGGCGTCCTCGAGCTCGACCGCGTCCAGGCCGGGCCGGATCGGCTCCCATCGGGCGTCGGTGAGCGGGATCGAGACCGGGCCGAGGACGAGCTCGTCTCGGTGATCCGCCACCGGTGCGACCGCACCGTCCCGAGCGCGGCGCAGCAACGTCGAGTCGATCCCCGTGTAGGCCGGCGCGACGCGCGCGATCTCGTCCTGGACCTCTTCGGGCTGCTCGAGGTCGAAGTCGACGCCGAGGCGCAACGCGAGCTCGGCGGCGATGCGCCAGTCCGGCATCGCGGTTCCGTCCGGCGAGACCTTCTGACCGACGCGCTGGACGCGACCTTCGAGGTTCGTCACGCTGCCGGCCTTCTCACCCCACATCGTCACCGGGAGGAACACGTCGGCGCGCTTGGTGCTGTCGGTGACGAACGCGTCGATCGCGATCGTGAAGCCCGCGGCGTTGAGCGCACCTTCGGCGAGTGCATGGTCCGGGCAGTCGTCATGAGGATCCGTGCCCAGCAGCATGAGGGCGTGGATGCGTCCTTGCTCCGCGGCTCGGAGGATCCCTTCGGCATCGAGACCCACCGTCGCCGGCACCGAGCCCCACGCGTGGCCGAACCACTCGCGCCCGGCATCGAGCGTCACGCGGCCGGGCAGGAAGCCCGGGGCCAGACCGAGGTCCATCGCCCCGCGCACGTTGCCGCGCCGCAAGGCGACGATGAACCGGGCCTGGGGGAGGCGGGCCAGCTCCGTCGCGGCGCGCACCGTGGACGCCGCCGACTCGGCGAGATCGCCGCGACCGAGCACGACCACGATGTCGCCGGCCCGGCCCTCGAGCAGCGCGGCGGCCGCATCGGCGCCGGCGTCCGTCCCGCGCGCGCCACCCAGCGCATCGGCGAGCCGGCGGGCGGTCTCGCCCTGCTCGCCCGGAAGGGACCGGATCGACGTGCTCGCGTACCTGGTCAATCCCTGGTCCCGCGGCGCGAGCTCGATGAGCGGCACCCCGAGCTCTTCCGCGGCGCGCTTCACGCGGAGGTAGAGCACGGGGACCTCTTCTTTGAGGTCGAGGCCGACCACGACGATCGCCGCCGCGCGATCGAGGTCCGCGATCGTCGCTTCGGGAAGCCCCAGCGCCACCTCGGCCGGGATCCCGTCGCCGAGCTGCGCGTCGACGTTGTCGGTGCCGACGACTCCCTTGGCGAAGCGGGCCCACACATAGGCGTCCTCGTTCGTACCCCGCGCGCCACCGAGCAACGCGACGGACTTCGGGCCGTTGAGCTCGAGTGCGCGCTTCAGTCCCTCGGCGGCGACGTCGAGCGCCTCCGGCCACGAGCACTCGACCAGCTCACCGTTCTTGCGGACCATCGGGTGGCGCACGCGGTCCTCCGAGTGCACCACCTCGTAGCCGAACCGACCCTTGTCGCAGAGCCATCCGTGGTTCACGGGCTCACTGTCCACGCCGAGCAGGCGCACGAGCCGGTTGGAGCTCGACTCGAGCGCGCCGCGGCAGTGGACCGAGCACGTCGTGCAGCTCGTCTCGACCGCGCTGAGGTCCCACGGTCGGGCGCGGAACCGGTACGGCGTCGCGGTGAGCGCGCCGACCGGGCAGATCTGGACGGTGTTGCCGGAGAAGTACGAGGTGAACGGGTCGCCCGGAAAGGTGATGACCTCGGTGTGCGCGCCGCGCGAGCCGAAGGCGATCAATGCGTCACCGGCGATCTCATCGGCGAAGCGCGTGCACCGGCCGCACTGGATGCAGCGCTCGCGGTCCAGCAGGACGAGCTCGGAGATCGGGATCGGCTTCTCCCAGTGCCGCTTCTCCTCCACGAAGCGCGACTCACCGGGGCCGAACGCGAGCGTCGTGTCCTGGAGCGGGCACTCGCCGCCGCGGTCGCACACCGGGCAGTCGAGCGGGTGATTGATGAGCAGCAGCTCGAGGACACCGTCCTGGGCCTGGCGCGCCGCGTCCGACTGCGTGTGCACGACCATGCCGTCGGCAACGACGGTCGCGCACGAGATCTGCATGCCCCGCATGCCTTCGACTTCCACCAGGCACATGCGGCACATGCCCACCGGCTTCATGCGCTCGTGGTAACAGAAGCGCGGGATGTAGGTGCCGTGGTCCTGCGCGACCTTGATGAGCAGATCGCCGGTCTGCGCCTTCACCTCACGGCCGTCGATCGTGAGGGTCACCGTTCCGGGCGCGCCGGTCGGCAGCACGTACTCGTACGCCGACGGCCACTGGCTCATCGGGACGCCGGGAGGACGCTCGACCTTGGGCACGTCGTTCACGTCGGTCATCGGTTCCGCTCCTGGCCCTGCGAACCGGGCCGGCGACCATCTCTCCGGCGAACCGCTCCGCTGGTGCAACGGCCGAATGCGCGGTCGAGCATCGCTTCGCTCATGCGCTCGTCACCGGGATGGTCGGGCGCGCGGCGCCGGCGTTGCACATCTCGAGGATCTCCTCGCGGAAGAAGCGGTCGAGGCTCACGACGGCGGACATCGTGCTCGGGCCCATCGCGCAGATGGTGGTCTGGGAAAACGGTGCGTTGAGCCCGGGGACGATCGTCGAGCCGAAGGACAGCATCATGTCGAGGTCCTGGGGTCGGCCGAGGCCGTGGGAGATCCGGAAGAGGACCTTCTCCAGCCACATCGATCCCTCACGGCACGGCGTGCACTTGCCACAGCTCTCGTGCGCGAAGAACTTCAACAGTCGCCACGCGATGAGCGCGGGGTTGGTGTCCTCGTCGAAGACCATGATCGCGCCCGAGCCGAGCATCGTCTTGAGCTCGGAGCCGACGTAGTCCATGTCCAGCGGAGCATCGAGGTGCTCGGGCATCAGCCACGGTGCGGACGCGCCGCCGGGGATGAAGAACTTCATCTGCTTGCCGCCGCGCACACCACCCGCGAGCTCGTCGATCAGCTGGCGGAACGTGATGCCGAGCTCGACCTCGTAGTTGCCCGGGCGTGCGACGTGACCCGACACCGAGAAGATGCGCGTCCCCGTGGAGCGGCCGACGCCGAGCTTGGCGTACTCCTCGCCACCCATGCGCAGGATGTGCGGGACGGTCGACATCGTCTCGACGTTGTTGACGACGGTCGGCTTCGCGTACAGACCTTGCACCGCCGGGAACGGCGGCTTGATGCGCGGCATCGCGCGCTCGCCTTCGAGGCTCGACAGCAGGCCCGTCTCGTCACCGGCGATGTAGGCGCCCGCGCCGCGGTGCACGACCACTTCGAGGTCGAAGCCCGAGCCGAGGATGTTCTTGCCGATGAACCCCTTGGCGTACGCATCGGCCACCGCCTGCTCGAGCCGCTCGATGCCGAGCGCGAACTCACCGCGCACGTAGATGAACGCGATGTGCGCCTCGATCGCGAACGCGGAGATCACCACACCTTCGATGATCTGGTGCGGGTCGCGTTCGATGAGCATGTGGTCCTTGAACGTCGAGGGCTCACCCTCGTCGCCGTTGACGGCCAGGTACCGCGGGTAGATGCCCTTCGGCAGGAACGACCACTTCTGGCCCGTCCCGAATCCGGCTCCGCCCCGGCCGCGCAGCCCGGACGCCTTGACCTGCTCGTCCTGGATCTGCACCGGCTGCATGGTCAGCGCCTGGCGCAACATGTCATAGCCACCGGTCGCCAGATACCGGTCGATCGTCCACGAGTCCTCGGTGAATTCGCGCAGGCGATTGGTGACGATCCGCGTCTCGGTGACTGCCATCAGGCGCGCTTCCCTCCGGACACGCCGCGCGGCACGCGGGCACCTGACCGGTACTCCTCGATCGTCGTGGTCGCCGACTCTCCGGTCGCGTTGCCGTGGAACTCGTAGTTCACCTGGAACACGGGGGCGGTGTCGCAGGCCGCGAGGCACTCGACCTCTTCGACCATCACGTCACCCGCCTCCGAGTAGCGCTCGCTGAGCAGCTCGTAGAGCTCCGGCCCACCGTTGACGAGACACGACACGTTCGTGCACACCGAGACGACCAGCTCCTTGCGCCCGTCGCGCTTGTACATCGTGTAGAAGCTGCACGTCCCGAGCACCTGTGCCGGCTCCTGGTCCACGAGCGCCGCGACCTCTTCGATCGCCTCCGGCGAGACCCAACCATCCTGTTCCTGCGCGAGGTGGAGCAGGGGGAGCACCGCCGAGCGGGCGAACGGGTAGCGCGCCACGATCTCGCGCGCCCGGTCGCGGTTCTCGGGTGTGAACGAGCTCACCGGTCCACCTCACCCATGATCGGGTCCACGCTCGAGATGACGGCGACCGCGTCGGCGACGAGGCGGTCCTCCATCATCGGGGGCATGGTGCCGAGGTTGTAGAACGACGGCCCCCGGATGTGGAGGCGCGCCGGCTTGCCGGTGCCGTCGGAGACGAGGTAGCAGCCGATCTCCCCCCGAGGGGACTCCACCGCGGTGTAGGTCTCGCCCGCGGGCACGCGGAATCCTTCGGTGAAGAGCTTGAAGTGGTGGATGAGCGCTTCCATCGACTCGTTGATGCGGGCACGCGGCGGCGGAGTGACCTTCTTGTCCTGGACCCGGTAGTCGCCGCGCGGCATCCGCTCCACGCACTGACGCACGATCTTGACCGACTCCGCGATCTCGTAGAGACGGATCCGGTAGCGGTCGAAGCAGTCACCGTTCTCGGTGTAGATGACGTCGAAGTCCACGTCTTCGTACGCGAGGTACGGCTGCGCGGTCCGCAGGTCCCAGGCGAAGCCGGTCGACCGGAGGATCGGTCCGGTCGCACCGAGCGACAGGGCCTGCTCGGTCGTGATCACGCCGACCCCGACCATGCGTTCGAGCCAGATCGGGTTCGCGGTGAGCAGCTGGTCGTACTCGAAGATCCCCTCTTCGACGAGGTCGCACACGCGCAGCGTCTCGTCCTGCCAGCCATCGGGGAGGTCGGCCGCGATACCACCGGGCCGGATGAAGTTGTGGTTCATCCGCAGGCCCGTGATCATCTCGAGCAGTCGCAGCGTCTCTTCGCGCTCGCGCCAGCCGTAGAGCATCATCGAGACCGCGCCGATGTCCATGCCGTTGCTCGCCTGGAACAGCAGGTGCGACGACATCCGGTTCAGCTCGACGAGCATCATGCGCGCCCACACCGCACGCTCCGGCACCTCGACGTCGAGCAGCTGCTCCACGGCGAGTGACCACACCAGCTCGTTGCTGAGGGGCGACGCGTAGTCCATCCGGGTGACGTTCGTGGCGCCCTGCACGTAGGTGAGCTCTTCGCCCGTCTTCTCCATGCCGGTGTGGAGGTAACCGACGACCGGCTTCGCGCGCACGACTGTCTCACCGTCGAGCTCCATCATGATGCGCAGCACTCCGTGGGTGGAGGGGTGCTGCGGCCCCATGTTGATGATCATCGTCTGGCTCTCGCCCTCGAGCTCGGGCCAGGGCCCACCCGTGATGACGAGCTCGTGCTGGGCGCGCAGCTCCTGGCCGCCCTCGTCGGTCTGGCGCTCGAGCGGATCGAGGCTCATCGTTCCCACGCTCCGCTCATCGGGGGCCCGGGTCTTCCTTGAACGTCACCGGGACGCGCGCCGGGGAGTCGTCCTTGCGCAGGGGATGGCCCACCCAGTCGTCGGGCATCAGGATGCGCTCGAGGTCGGGGTGGCCGTCGAAGGTGACGCCGAAGAGGTCGTACACCTCGCGCTCGGCGAAGTTCGCGCTCCCGTAGGTCGTCGCGAGGCTCGGGACCACGACATCGTCCGCGGGGACCTCGGTGATCAGGCGGATGCGCCGGTTCCGGGGGTGCGAGAGGTAGTTGGCCACGACCTCGTAGCGCTCGGGCGAGACCCCCGCGACCTCGAGGCGCTCGACGTCGAGCAGGTGGTCGACCGCGGTCACGTCGAGCAGCATCGTGAACTGCTGCTCGTCGCGCAGGAACACGCCCGCCTCGGCCCACTGCGCGCGGTCGAGGTAGACGACGGGCTGGCCGTGCGAGAGGTGGAAGACCGCGCCGTCGAAGCGCGCCACGAGCGCGGCTGCGACCTCGTCGCTCGGCGCGTCAGCGACCGGCTCGGGCTTGTGCTCATCTTCACGAGGTTCGTCGTCGGGCATCCGTCGGCTCGATCGGGCGGTCTACGCGGACTGGACGGAAGCGTCAGCTGCGTCCGTCGCGGGCTCGGGCTCGGCCACCCGGTCCGGGGGCGGGCCGATGGGCGTGGCGATCGGGGTGAAGGTGACACCGTCGCGCTGGACCACGTCGATCGCGGCGCCACCGGTGGGCGAAGCCTTCCGGCGCTTCATCAGCTCGCCGGTCTTGATCTGCTCGTGCAGCTGGAGGATGCCGTGCATCAGGGTCTCGGGACCGGGAGGGCAGCCGGGAACGTAGACATCCACGGGGACGATCTGGTCGACGCCCTGGACGATCGCGTAGTTGTTGAACATCCCGCCGCTGCTCGCGCACACGCCCATCGAGATGACCCACTTCGGCTCGACCATCTGGTCGTAGACCTGGCGCAGGACCGGAGCCATCTTCTGGCTCACCCGGCCGGCCACGATCATGAGGTCCGCCTGGCGGGGGCTGGCCCGGAAGACCTCCATGCCGAACCGGGCCAGGTCGTAGTGCGCCGCGCCGGTGGCCATCATCTCGATGGCGCAGCACGCGAGGCCGAACGTCGCGGGGAACACGGAGTTGCGGCGCGCCCAGCGGACCAGGTCCTCGAGCCGGCCGGTCATGAAGTTGTGCGGGATCGACTCGAGACCGGCCATCTACGCGGCCTCGTCTTCGCTCTCGTCCGGCTCGGCGGCCGCGGGAATGCCCGACGGCACCGTCGTGGTCCGCAGGATCGGCCCGAGCACCCGGCCCGTGACCTGGCGCACCGGACCCCAGTCGAGCGCGCCCACGGACAGGAGGTAGGCAAACGGGACGATCAGGACGAGCAAGAAGATGCCCATCAACCCGAGGCCGTAGCCACCGAGCTCGCGGAACACCGTGGTGAAGGGATAGAGGAAGATGATCTCGACGTCGAGGACGATGAACGTCAACGCCACCAGGTAGAAGCGGACGGGGAAGCGCTCGGTCGGCTCCTGCTCCGAGACGATGCCGCACTCGTAGGGCGCGGTCTTCGCCTTGGTGGGCCGCTTGCTCGTCAGCAGCTTCGAGGCCAGGAACGAGGCCGCCACGAAGATCACGACCAGCACGATCATCGTGAGGATCGGCAGGTACTGCGCCACCGCTCGCTCCCCTTCTCCTGCCCGTCCGGCCCGGTCGCGCCGAGGCTACCTCGCCGGAGACCCCCTACCCCAAGTTCTCGTCACGAGGGGTCGGGGATGACCGCGACCAGCTTCTCGACCACTCGGTAGGCGGCCTCGGCGGGACCGATCTCGTCGGGCCGCAGCAAGTTGGCCATGATGCGCAGCACCCACTCCATGAGCGTGTGGGAGTGCATCCCGACCCGGGTCAGCTCGCGCATGATCGCCGGGTTCCCGATGACCTTCACGAACGTGCGCGCGACCTTGAAGTACTGCCCGTAGACCTCGTCGAGCCGGTCCGGGTACCGCGCCAGGGCGAGGCCGTCGCCACTCTCGAGCATCTCGTGCACCGAGTCCGCCACCATCCGCCCGGTCTCGTAGGCGTAGGAGATCCCCTCGCCGTTGAAGGGGTTGATCGAGCCCGCGGCATCGCCGGCCACGATCCAGGTCGGGCCTGCCTTCGGGGTGACCGAGCTCCCGGTGGGGAGCTTTCCGCCGGTCGGGGGGCCGGTCGAGGTCTCGGGCGAGATCCCCCAGCGGGCGGGTGCGGTCGCGATGAAGGCGTCCATCAATTTGGTGGTGTTGACGGTCTTGAACCCGGTGAACGTGTCGAGGAGGCCCACCCCGACGTTGACCGTGCCGTCACCTAACGGAAAGATCCACCCGTACCCCGGCATGGAGTCGCCGTTGCGGTCCCGGAGGTCGAGGTGGCTCTCGATCCAGGGCTCGTCATGGTACGGACTGGTGAAATAGCCGCGAATCGCCATCCCCATCGGGTACGAGCGGTCGCGGGCCGTGCCGAGGGCGCGGCCGAAGCGGGAGTTCGCGCCGTCGGCCACCACCACGCAGCGGGCCCGGACGGTCTCGGTGGCCCCGCTCTCATGGCGCCGGATCGTGGCGCCCGTGACCAGGCCGCCCTCGACGAGAGGAAGGAGCGCCTCGCTGGCCGGCCAGAGCGTCGCGCCGGCCTTCACCGCGCGGTCGGCGACCATCTCGTCGAGGTCACGGCGCCGGACCACGTACCCGTAGTCCGGGAAGTCCCGATGCTGGGGCCAGCGGAGCTCGAGCGTGACCCCGTGGGCGATGGAGCGCAGACCCTCGTAGCGCTGGAACTCGTCGAGCCGGGCCGCGAGGCCCATGTCGTGGAGCTGGCGCACCGCGCGGGGGGTCAGACCGTCACCGCAGGTCTTCTCGCGGGGGAACCGCTTCTTGTCCACGACGAGCACGCGATGGCCCCGTTGCGCAAGCCAGTACGCCGCAGATGCGCCGGCCGGTCCCGCCCCTACGACGAGCGCGTCGTAGCGCGCGCTTTCCATGTCAGCATCGTCGCGCAGAACCCCCGATCGGGCTGCACCGGTCGACGATGCACCCCTGTCTTCCGATGTGTCCCTGCGCCATCTAGCGTGGTAGAGAAACACCCCACAGAGGGGCTTCGAGGGCGCAGCCGTGGGATGCGTGCCCGAGGCCGATGGAGGACCGAGGGCCCGATGCCCCAGTTGCTACCCGACTGGCACTTCTTCCGGCCAGCAGGCCGTCTGATCTGGTTCTCGGTGATCTTCATCATCCTGATGATCCCGGTGATCGTGATGCTGCTGCGCCCGAAGTCGGAACGACCGACGACGTGGGCCCAGGCGATGGCCGGCGCGGTCTACACGTTCGCGCTCATGCTGTTCGCCTACGCGATCATCCCGCACGAGTTCATCACGTTCTCCGACAAGTACCTGCAGTGGTCGAAGGACAAGTACGTCATCAAGTCGACGACCCAGATCCCGTTCATGCACGCGTGGAACTGGCCGACCAGCATCGACATGCAGGCCATCCGCGACGTCGTCGTCGTCGGCATCTACCTCGTGTTCTTCGTGGGGAACCTCGTGATCATCGTCAAGTGGCAGGGTCGCAAGACCAAGGCGGAGGACAGCGAAGAGAAACCGGTCGTCGTCGGCCGCTCGCGCTTCGGCCGCCCGCTGAAGGCGAAGGCGTAGGCGCATGGCTCGCAACGATGCGAACCCGCCCATGCCCGACTTCGCGACCGACTACCTGCTCCAGGAAGTGGACCCGAGCTTCCTGACGCAGGCGGTCAAGCCGAAGCAGTTCCTCCACATCGACCAGGCCGAGTGCATCCTCTGCGAGGGCTGCGTCGACATCTGCCCCTGGAAGTGCATCCACATGGTGTCGGTCTCCGCGATCGACGAGGCCGTCGGCACCGAGCAGCCCGGCGAAGATCCCCACGACCATGTCGCGTTCATCGTCGACGAGGACGTGTGCACGCGCTGCGCACTCTGCGTCGACCGGTGCCCGACCGGCGTGATCATCCTCGGCAAGCTCTCCCCGCAGGTCGCGGCCGGCGACCCGCACACCCGCACCAATCGGAACGGCTACGCGTACGGCGTTCGGTTCTAGTCCCACCTCGGTCCGGCGCCATGCTGGACACCAACTCGCGACGGCAAGGAGAGGGCACTCGTGGCCAACGGCAACGGGAGCAACGGGAACGGCGGCATCGGCGTGAAGCTGCGCGAGCGCAGCAAGAAGCTCGGTGACTCGGTCGGCAACTCACAGGTCATGACGTCGATCTTCCGACCGGGATCCATCTTCCGGAAGGGCTACACCGACAGCCCCCGGAACCGTTCCTACGTGATCATGAACAACGTGCTCTACCACCTTCACCCGGTGAAGGTGAAGCGGCACGCGGTGAAGGTGAGCTACACGCTGTGCCTGGGTGGGCTGAGCTTCTTCCTCTTCATCCTGCTCACGGTCACGGGCATCTTCCTGATGTTCTTCTACCGGCCGACCGAAGCGCTCGCGTGGAGCAACGTGCAGCAGCTCGAGACGGCCGTGTGGTTCGGATCGCTCGTGCGGAACATGCATCGATGGGCCGCGCACCTCATGGTGCTCACGGTCTTCCTGCACATGAGCCGCGTCTTCTACCACGGCGCGTACAAGGCGCCGCGCGAGTTCAACTGGGTCATCGGCGTGATCCTGCTGACGCTCACGCTGCTGCTCTCGTTCACCGGCTACCTGTTGCCGTGGGACCAGCTGGCGCTCTGGGCCGTGACCGTCGGTACGAACATGATGGGCTACACCCCGGTGTTCGGTGGCCAGATCCGGTACGCGCTGCTCGGCTCGAAGGAGATCAGCGGCGACACGCTCCTGCGCTGGTACACGCTGCACGTGCTGTTGCTGCCCTTCGTCATCGTCATCTTCATGGCAGTCCACTTCTGGAGGGTCCGCAAAGACGGCGGCCTTTCCGGGCCGTTGTAGGGGAGGGACGAGTCGATGCCCGAGATTCCCGAACATCTCCTCAAGCGCAGCGCCGAACGGCGCAAGCAGCTGGGCCTGCCGACCGGCGAGGAAGGCGGCGAGGCAACGGAAGCCGCGGCCCCGGAAGCCGGAGCCGAAGCGGAGGCGGCCGCTCCCGCCGAGACTCCGGCGGCGGCTGCGAGCACGAGCGACGCCGGCGGCGACGCGGTCACCGAGGACAAGGGCGGGGTGCCTGCGCACCTGCTCGAGCGCTCCCGACGGCGCAAGGCCGCACTCACGGGTGACGCCGGCGCTCCTGCCGCGGCCGCGGCGGGAGGAACGGCGACCGCCACCGCGGTGAAGGCCGCACCCGCACCGACGATGACCGGACCGGGCGGCCACACGCAGCGCCTGCTCACCGTCGTGAAGTCGGGTTCGATCCAGCAGACCCGAGCCGAGGCCCAGGACAAGGTGCACACCTGGCCGCACCTGCTCGTCGTCGAGTTCGCCGCGATCCTCGCGATGACGGCGATCGTCCTCATCTTCTCGGCGATCGTGCGCGCGCCGCTCCTCGGGCTCGCCGACGTCAACCAGACCCCGAACCCGTCGAAGGCACCGTGGTACTTCCTCGGCCTGCAGGAGCTGCTGACGATGTTCCACCCGATGGTCGCGGGCGTGACCATCCCGGGCATGGGCCTGTTCCTGCTGATCGTGGCGCCGTACGTCGACAAGAACCCGTCGAACAAGCCCGAGGACCGGAAGTTCGTGATCTCGATCTTCACGATCTTCCTGATGTTCTGGTCCGTCCTGGTCATCATTGGATCGTTCTTCCGGGGGCCGGGCTTCAACTTCGTGTTCCCCTGGAACGACGGCATCTTCTTCGAGCTCTAGGAGCAGACGAACGTGTCCACCGTCCTCATCATCGCTATCCCGGTCCTGCTCGTGCTGGCCGCCGTGATGATCATCGCCACCGGCCGCAAGCGTGCCGCCTCCGACGCCGAGGGCCGGGTGACGGGAACGCTGAGCGCGGAGACGCGCCAGCGCGACGAGAGCGCGACAACCGCGGCGGGTGTCACCGGCGAGGACGAGTCCGAGGAAGCGCGCGAGCGAGCGGACGAGACCCGCAAGGCGATCGGCTCCGGCGCTGCGGCGCCCGCCACCCGCGGGACCACCACGCCCGCCGCGCGCCAGCCGGTCGACGAGGAAGAGCTCGGGATCAGCCGGCGCCAGTTCTTCAACCGCGGCATCCTCGTGACCATGGCGCTGAGCCTCGGGGCCTTCGGTGCCGCCGCGATCAGCTTCCTGTACGCCACGTCCGCCGGCGGCTTCGGCGGTCGGATCGACGCCGGCACCGCGCTGGCCGACATCGAGGCGTTCTGGGCCGCCAAGAAGGCGCCGTTCTACGTGCCCGAGGCCCGGACCTACCTCCAGCCGTATCCCAAGAGCGACGTCAAGAAGGCCGCGAAGATCCCTCAGTACCAGAAGGTCCTGCCCGGGATGGAGCAGGGGATGGTCGCGCTGTACCAGAAGTGCGTCCACCTCGGCTGCCGCGTGCCGTGGTGCCAGCAGTCGCAGTGGTTCGAGTGCCCGTGCCACGGATCGAAGTACAACCGGGTCGGGGAGAAGCGAGGCGGGCCGGCCCCGCGCGGCCTCGACCACTGGGTCGTGACGATCAGCGGCCAGAAGGTCGTGATCGATACCTCCGGCCTTCCGGTCACCGGACCACCGATCGGCACCGACACGACCGGGCAGGGCGCCGAAGGCCCGTTCTGCGTCGGTTGAGCCGGCCCATCCCCGCCCCCGTCCACCCAGAGCCGAAGAGGAAACCGTGATCCTGGCCCTGACCTTCCGCACCATCCTCGTGATCATCAACATCGCCGCGGTCGCGGTGATCGTCGTGGTCATCGGCTACAAGGTGCTCAGCGTCCGACGCGAGCCGAAAGAGAAGTCGGCACAGAACCTGACGCCGTTCCTCGACGACCAGGAGCTCGAAGGCGGTCACCTCGAGCGCGTGCTGCGCTGGGCGCTGCTCTTCTCCACGATCGTCGCGGTGGTCCTGCCGGTGTACTGGGTCCTCGAGCCGAACCGCCAGACCGCGGAGGCCGATGGGTTCCAGAAGCGAGCCGAGGAGCGCGGCGCGACACTGTTCGCCAACTCGAGCATGCCGGCCTACGACAACACGAAGTCGCTGCTCTGCGCCGACTGCCACGGCACGGACGCCGGCGGCGGCTCCGCGTCCTACACGATCACTCCCGACGCGATCGGCAACCTCAAGGCCCGGCCGATCGCGGTGACGTGGCGAGCACCGGCGCTCAACACCGTGATGTACCGCTTCAACGAGTGCACCGACGCGGAGCTCGCGGCCAAGGCACCCAACTGCACCCGGGCCGAGCAGCAGGTCACGCAGATCATCACGTACGGGCGGGCAGGCACGCCGATGCCGGCGTGGGGTGTCGCGGGCGGCGGCCCGAAGAACGAGCAGGCGATCAGCGACATCGTCGCCTACCTCAAGAGCATCCAGCTGTCTCCCGCCAAGGCGAGGGCCCAGGTGCTCCAGCAGGTGGCCGACCTGAAGGCCCAGGCGAAGAGCGCGGTCGCCACCGCCGAGAGCAACCTGGCGGACGCGCAGGCGAAGCTCGCCACGGCGGAGACCAAGAAGGCCAAGGCCGCCTACCAGATCGAGGTCGATGCGGCGCGGGAGTCGATCATCAACTCGCGGGCGTTCGAGCAGCAGATCGCCAACGCGAGCCAGGGCGAGCTGCTCTTCGACGTCAACTGCGCGCGGTGCCACACCAAGGGCTGGTCCTACAACGACCCGGCCAAGCCCAGCGTGCCGCCTCCCGCGCCCGCCGGCAGCGGTGCGTTCGGACCGTCGCTGCGCGACGGTTCCGTGCTCGAACAGTTCCCCGGCCTGCCCGCCGACGACCCGAAGACTCCAGGCTTCCAGAAGCAGTACGACTGGGTCGCGAACGGGGTCGAGGCGCACAAGGGGTACGGCGTGCGCGGCATCTCCAGCGGCAGCATGGCCCACTTCGGTGCGATCCTGACCAAGCAGCAGATCGACGAGATCATCAAGTACGAGCGGAACCTCTAGTGGGGGAGCACGCGTGAGACTTTTCGTCCTGGCCGCGGAGGGGATCCCGAACCGCGACCTCTGGTACCCGACGATCCTCGGAGTGCTCGTCGTGCTCGCCGCGGTGAGCCTGTTCTGCGGGAGCATCTACCTGCTGCTCGCCACCAACCTGGGTGCGCGCCTCGGCTTCCTCGTCGCGGCCGGCGGGTTGTCCGGCTTCATGGTGTTGCTGTCGTGCCTCTGGCTCACCACCGCGTCGCCCCTGAACACGCTCAAAGGCCGCGTCCCGACCTGGAAGGCGGTGGAGTCGATCAAGGGCGGGGACCTGTCGAAGTCGAAGATCCCCGAGGTGCGCGCGATCAACCAGTCCGACCAGGTCAAGGACCCGACCGAGCAGTCCAACGTCAAGGCGGCCGTCGACCAGGTCGTCGTGACCCCGACGGGAACTCCCAGCTCCAACGCCGTCGCGGCGACGAACAAGTTCGCGATCTACCAGCAGTCGACCGACTACCTGGTCCCGAAGTACTACGAGACCGGCGGCGGCAACATCTTCAGCCAGGCGAAGTTCTCGATCAACGGCCGGTTCCCGGTCGTGCACGGGAGCCTGCACAAGCCGCTCTACGCCGTCGTCGACATCTGTCCCATCGACCAGGCCGCACAGATCGTGCCGTTCGGCGAGCCGCCGCCGACCCCGAAGTGCGATGCGACCAAGCCGATCAGCAGCGTCGTGTTCGAGCGTGACCTGGGCTCGGTCCGGGTGCCGCCGTTCGTGGCGCTGGTCGCTTCCTCGATCCTGTTCGCCCTCACCCTGCTCAGCCTGCACTGGCGGGAGCGGGACCTGCAGGAGCAGGCCGCCGCGCTGCAGGCCGAGGCGGACCGTGCCGCAGGCAGCGCCGTCGAACGCATCCCAGAGAAGGTCTAGGAGCCTCGCATGACCCGCACCTTCGGACCCTGGATGCGTGCCGCCCGTCTGGCCGCGCTGGCGACACTCGCGGTCCTCGCGACCGGCTGCACGAACGGCCAGCTCGTGGATGCCGGCGGTGAGCGCGGTGCCGGCGGCCTCGCGTTCGTGCTGCTCGCCCTCTTCTTCTGGATCTTCATCGGCGCGATCTTCTACATGGACCGCGTCCGGAAGCGCCGCGCGCCCGAAGAGTGAGTCAGCGGCCCCGGAGCCGGTCCACGACCGGTGCGAGGGCCGCCATCGCGGGACCGAACACCACCACGTAGGAGATCCCGAAGCGCCGGCGGCGCTCGAGCAGGTCTTCGACCAGCTGGTCGGGGGTGCCGAGCAGCAGGAACGGCGACTCGAGCGCCGCTTCGGGGCTGAGTCCGGCGACGCGGCGGCTCAGGTCCTGCGCGGCGCCGATCCGGTCCTCGGTCACGGCGACCGACTGGACCAAGACGTTGAGCTCGAGGTCGCTTCCCCGGTCGCTGCCCGCGGCCCGGACGATCGCGAGGCGGTCGTCGAGCCCGGCCGCGCTGAAGTGGCTCAGCGACACATCGGTGCTGCCCTCCACCTGGTGGAACCCCACGAAGCCGACGATGTCCGCGTGCCGCGCGGCCAGCGCGAGGACGCGGTTCCCGTTGCCCCCGACCAGCAACGGGATGCGCGGTCGCGCCGGGTACGCACGATGGCCGGCAATCTCGTAGTGCTCGCCGTCGAAGTCGACCGCGTTGCCGTCGAGCAGTGCGCGGATGACCTGGACCGACTCCTCGAGCCGCGCGACCCGGGTGCCGGCCGTGCAAAACGGGATCCCGACCTCGTCGTACTCGGACTTCATGTGACCCGCACCGAGCCCGAGCTCGAACCGACCGTCCGTCAGCAGATCGGCGGTCGCGGCTTCGCGGGCCACCAACGCCGGATGACGGAAGTCGTTGGCGAGGACGAACGAACCGACCTTCAGGGTCGTCGTGGCTTCGGCCGCGGCCATGAGCGCGGGCATCGGGGCGAGCGAGTCGGTGAGGTGATCCGCGACGAGCAACACGTCGAAGCCGAGTGCCTCGGCCTTCCGCGCCTGGTCCCGCCACGCAGCCCGGTCCGGGGCGTCCGCGATCGAGACCCCGAAGCGAAACGGTCGGGTCACGCCCGGGAAGCGGCGGCCGCCGCGGCGACTTCACGCGCCGCGTCGGCCGCGAGCGCGACGGTGCGCTCGAGGTCCGCTTCGGTGTGCGCCAGGCTCACGAACATCACCTCGTAGCCACTCGGGGCGAGGAACACACCGCGGTCGAGCATCGCGTGGAAGAAGCGCGCGTACGCGTCGTGATCCACGGCCTTGGCGTCCTCGTAGTTGCGCACCGGGCTCGCGGCGAAGCACAAGCCCGAGAGGGTGACGACCTGGGGCACCTGCACGTCGATGCCGGTGCCGGCGACGGCGGTCCGGAGCTCCGTGCTGAACCTCGTGACCCGATCTTCGAGGACGCGGTAGGCGTCGGGCTCGAGGGCACCGAGCGCGGCGAGGCCGGCAGCCGTCGCGAGTGGGTTCCCCGACAGCGTGCCCGCCTGGTACACGTCACCAAGGGGGGCGAGCCGGTCCATCACGTCCGCACGTCCACCCACCGCGGCGAGCGGCAGGCCACCGCCGATCACCTTGCCGAAGATGGACAGGTCGGGGGTGAGGCCGAACCGACCCTGCGCCCCCGCAGGCCCGAGCCGGAACCCGGTGATCACCTCGTCGCACACGAACAGCGCGCCGTGCTCGGCACACAATGCCTCCAGCTGCTCGAGGAAGCCCGGGTCGGCCGGCACGAGTCCCATGTTGGCGGCGACCGGCTCCACGAGGGCGGCGGCCAGCTCCGGGCCGTGCGCGGCGAACGCGGCAGCGAGCGCGTCGGGATCGTTGAACGGCACGACGATGGTGTCCGCGACTGCGCCGGGGGTCACTCCGGCCGACCCCGGGAGCCCGAGCGTGGCAACGCCGCTCCCCGCGGCCACCAGCAGTGCGTCGAGATGGCCGTGATAGCAACCGGCGAACTTGAGCACCTTGTCCCGACCCGTGAACCCCCGGGCCAGCCGCACCGCGGTCATCGAGGCCTCGGTGCCGCTCGAGACGAGGCGCAGCTTGTCCACGCTCGGGACGCGTTGCGCGATCACTTCGGCGAGCTCGACCTCGCGCGCGGTAGGAGCACCGTAGGAGGTGCCGTTCGCCGCCGCCCGCTGCACCGCGTCGACGATCGCGGGATGGGCGTGGCCGAGGATCGAAGCGCCCCACGACTGGACGAAGTCCAGGTACCGGTTGCCCTCGGTGTCGA
>JADGON010000446.1 GCA_017882945.1 Acidimicrobiia bacterium
CCACGGGACCGAACGGCAGGGCCGGATCGGTGAGGTCCAGGCACGAGCCTGCGAGCACCAGCCCGTCTGCCTCGCGCACGCGCGCGGCCAGCTCGGCCACGAGGCGGGTCTTGCCGACCCCCGCCTCGCCGCCGAGCATCACCGCGGTGGCATGCTCTTCGGCCGCCGCCGACTTGAACCCACCGACGAGCCGGTCCAGCTCGGCGGCCCGGCCGACGAATTGGAGGCTCGAGATGCGTGCAGGCACGTCGGTCATTGTCGCGGAAATCATGATTGGCGTGCCCACGCGCTCCGCGGCGCCGACGCTCACGGCGCCGGTCGGGCCGAGGCCTCGATCGAGCTCGGTTCGCCGGTCGTCGGATCGATCGTCGAGTGCACTCGCTCGATCGAGTCGAGGGGAAAGCCGCCTCGGGACGCGTGCTCGCGCACTGCGTTCGCGTCGTCGGCCACGTAGACGCAGTAGAGCTTGTCCTCGGTCACGTAGCTCTGGATCCACTGCGCCCGGGGCGCCATCTCGGCGAGGACCCCGTTCGAGGCGCAGCTGATGTCATGGAGCTGGTTGGGCGAGAACGCGCCCACACCCGGGATTGTGCGCTCGATCACGTACTTCGGCATGAATCTGCTCCTTCTGGGTTTGTTGTCAGGCTGCGGCACGGACGGTTCACCAGGGCTTGCCCATCTTGACCAGCGTCTGAGGCGCGGCTGGGTGGACCCGCGCGACCGGCGCGGCCGGTGACGAGATGCCCGCCGAGTGCTCGGTCCAGGCGCGGAGCCCGAAGCCGAGCGCCAGCGTGGCGGCGAAGGCGATCACCATCAACAGGCTGGTGACCGGGGTGATGATCCGGTGGTTCGGGAGGGTCAGCCTCGCGTTCATGACGTTCCCTTCGGGTCGCGAATGTCGTCATGACCACACTCGTCGCCCCGGCCGGGTTCCACATTGGGCAGATGCCCATGTTTCTCGCCCTGCCCGACGGACCGCCGCCGGCGGAGTAGGGCATCGCCCCGGAGGAACGGTGCGAATCGCCTCGACCCGGCTGGGTCGCGCTCCTCGCCCCGGAGGATCTCGGCCAGACGCAGTCGGGTCGCATGAGCCACAGGGACGAGCGCGCGCCGACGGCCCCGAATCGACCGGGTACCCGGGTCCCGCTCAATCGGATGCGGTCACCGCGTTCCACACCGAGCCGATGGGCGGTATCCGGTCCGACGGCGATCTCGTCCTCGGTCTCTGGCGCGCAACCGACCTCACCGACGATCTCCTGCAAACCCCGACGACACAGGAAGTCAGCCGGCTACTTCCGATGCAGCGCGTCCTTCGCCTTGTCGACCACCTCTTCGACCTTGTCCTCGGCCTTGTCGACCACCTCTTCGACCTTGTCCTTCGCGTGGCCGAGCTTCTCCTTGGCCTCACCGGCACGACGATCAGCCTTGCCTTCGGATTCCAGATCCTTGTCGCCGGTGAGACTTCCGGCGGCCTCTTTGACCTTGCCCTTCACCTGATCACCCTTTGCACCCATTGTGCACCGCCCTCTCTCGTCATGGAACTTGGCGCTGCGCCGGATCGGCCGCGAGCACTTCCGACTGTGGCCTGGCGAGTCGGGCCTCGCTAGAGGCAAGAGTCCTCATACCCTCGGATCTCCCCCGCTTCGACGAACCCGAGAGAACCCAGGGGCGCTCGGTAGGTCGGCGGATGTTCTTGGGACCTTGTGCCGTAGCGGTCGCGGGCGAACGGGTTCACGATGAGGATCATGACGACTCGCAGGATGCGATCCATGGTCATCGCTTCGGTCGTGGCATTGGTCGCGGTCGGTTGTGGGAGCGAATCGAAGACCGCGCCTTCCACCACGCGGACAACCCAGACGTCCACCACCAAGCCGTCGACCGCACAGCCCGGATCTGCCATCTGGCCGTTCGTCGGCAGTCCGACCCGCTACACCGATCCCGTGAAGGCAACCAAGGGTTTCGCGACCGCGTACCTGGGGTTCGTCGATCCGGTAGTCGGCCAGTTCCTCCAGGGTGACAGTCGTTCGGGCGAGGTCGCGATCAGGCCGACGACCTCCGGCCCGGTGACCACGGTAGTGGTCCGCAAGCTCTCCCCCGACGACACCTGGTGGGTGCTGGCAGCCTCGACACCGAGCCTGCAATTGCAGTCGCCGACTACGTCGGCGTCCATCACCTCGCCCGTGACGCTGTCGGGCCAGAGCACCGCCTTCGAAGGCACGGTCAATGTCGAGATCCGTGAGGACGGCACAGTCACGCCGGTCGCCACCGGCTTCGTCACTGGCGGAGGGAACGGTGAGATGGGTCCGTTCTCAAAGGCGATCAACTTCGGCAAGCCGGCGGCAAGGGACGGCGCCATCATCTTGAAGACGTTCGGAACCGAGAACAGCATCCTCTGGGCGGCGAGCGTCGTCCGCGTGAAGTTCTCCTGAGCAGCGCAGTCACCAAGACTGTGCTCGAGACCGGCTGAAAGGGGCTGGGCATGTACATAGGAGTCGGAACACTCGTCGTGATCCTGATCATCGTGCTGATCATCTACTTCATTCGCCGCGCCTAGCCTCCACGCAACGTTTCCCTGTCGATGCGCGACCGCCAGAAGCATGACGCCGAGGCTCGGCATGCCTCGACGAAGCGAAGCGCGCGAGCGCGCCGGGCGCGCGGAGCGGGATCGCGATATCGCCCAGGAGCAGGCCGAGCCGCGAGGGCGCTGACCTGCGGCAAGCGGGTAGCGCGCTCCTGCGACACCGGACCTCGGCGCGATGAGGACTCAGATAGCCCCGAGCGCGCGGCGCACGAGCACGCGGGCAAGGTGCTCGCGATACTCCACCGACGCGTTCAGATCGGCGCTCGGTTCGGTGCCGTCGGCGGCCCGCGCGGCTGCGTCGGCAGCGGTGGCGCCCTGCGCGAGCGCCCGTTCGACGGCGGTCGCACGCAGCGGCGTCGATCCCATGTTGATCAGCCCGACGTGGGTCGCGGCGCTGGTTCGCACGGCAACGACGCCGACCGTGGCAAAGTCCTGGGCCCGTCGGCTGAACTTCTCGAAGGCGAACCCGTCGGCGCCCGTCTTGGGGACACGGATCTCGCACAGCAGCTCGTCGGGAGCAAGCGCTGTCTCGAGGAAACCTTGGAAGAACTCGGACGCCGCGATCTCGCGGGTGCCAGCCGGACCCTGCGCGACGAACGTCGCGTCGAGTGCGAGCAGCGCCGCGGGAAGATCGGACGCGGGATCGCCGTGTGCGATCGAACCGCCGATGGTGCCGCGATGCCGCACCTGGTTGTCACCCACCTGCGACGCCACGGCCCGCAGCACGCCGCATTCGCGGGACAGCACATCGTTGGTCTCGACGTCCCGGTGGCGCGTGAGCGCGCCGATCGCGACGTGGTCGCCGGCGTCGCGAACGTACGACAGCTCGGAGACCCGCCCGACGTCGACGAGGACGGCCGGCGTGGCCAGCCGGAGCTTCATCAGGGGCAGGAGCGACATGCCTCCCGCGAGCAGCTTGGCTTCGTCACCGTGCTCCGCGAGCTGCGCGACTGCGTCTTCAGCCGACTCGGCTCGCACGTAGTCGAAGGCGGCAGGAATCATCGCGGCTGCGTCCGCATCTGCTCCGCGGCCGCGAGCACCGACTCCACGATGTTGTGGTATCCGGTGCAGCGGCAGAGGTTGCCTTCGATCCCGATGCGTACGTCGCGCTCGCTCGGATCAGGGGTCTCCTCGAGCAGCGAAACCGCGGCCATCACCATGCCCGCGGTGCAGTAGCCGCACTGGAGACCGTGGTGCTCGTGGAACGCCTGCTGCACGGGGTGCATCGCTTCGCCGTTGGCGAGACCCTCGATCGTGGTTGCGGTCGCGCCGTCGGCTTGCACCGCGAGCATCGTGCACGACTTCACCGACTCGCCGTCCACGAGCACGGTGCAGGCACCGCACGACGACGTGTCGCATCCGACCTTGGTACCCGTGAGCCCGCAGTCCTCACGAAGGTAGTGCACGAGCAGGGTGCGCGGTTCGACGTCGTGCTCCTGCGCGGTCCCGTTCACGGTGACTCCGACCTTCACGAGCCGGAATCTATCTCGTCAGGCAGCGAGTCGCTACGAGCAGCCGTGATCCGCACGAGGATCGGGCGCTCGCGGTTCCATCGTCGCCCGCTCGTCGTCCCGTTCGAGATGCCGAGACACCGACCTCGGCGATTCCCTCCACCCACGGCGTCGACAGAACCCCGGCCGGCAGGGAGAAGGTCAACGGCCGGCGCCTCGCGGTAGTTCTCGAGGAGGCACGTGATCGCATCGGCGAGAGGTTCGCCACTGACGTCAAGCTCCATGGAGAGCCGAACCCTCACGACCCCTCCTGGGCACCGAGCGACGTGCTGATCGGGGAGCTCGGCGGCGTTGCCGGCGCGGCCGCTAGCGTGCTTGCATCGACATACGGGAGGTTGCCATGCCCGCATCAGGTTCGATCCTCGGGAATGCGGTCCGTCGTCTTGAAGATCCCGCGCTGTTGACGGGAGCGGGGAAGTACGTCGACGACCTCGTCGAGCCGAACATGGCGCACATGGCGTTCGTGCGGTCCACGGTTGCGCACGCCAACTTGGGCTCGGTTGATGTCGCCGGGGCGTTGTCGATGCCGGGTGTGGTGGCGGTGTACCACGCGGGTGGCGATGACCTCGGTCTCCCGTCGTTGCAGCAGTTCCCGGCGATGCCCGAGACGCTGAACCGGCCCGTGTTCGCTACGGACAAGGTGCGATTCGTCGGCGACATCGTCGCGGCCGTCGTCGCGGAGACCCGCGCGCAGGCTGTCGATGCCGTCGAGCGCGTCGTGGTCGAGTACGACACGTTGCCGTCGGTCACGAGCCCGCTCGACGCGCTGTCGCCCGATGCGCCACTGCTGTTCTCCGAACATGGTTCGAACGTGTGCTTCGGCTCCACATTCCCGGAAGAGGGCGACGCAGACCCGCTGGTCGGCGCGGAGGTCGTCGCCGAGGTCACGATGGTGAGTCAACGTCTGGCGGGCGTTCCGATTGAGACCAACGGCATCTTCGCCGTGCCGGGCGAACCCGGTCTCACGTGTTGGGTCTCCCATCAAGCGCCACACGCGCTGCATGGCGCGTACGCCCCGATGCTGGGACTCGAACCGGCCCGGCTGCGCGTCGTGTGCCCATGGGTCGGTGGCGGCTTCGGCCCCAAGGCGGGCCCGTATGTCGAGCACGTTGCAACGGCCGCAGCCGCGTTGAAGCTCGGACGTCCTGTGAAGTGGATCGCGACCCGCTCGGAGGACATGGTGTCGCTTGTCCAGGGCCGTGACTTCGTGATGATGGCCAAGCTCGGTGTGAACGCCGATGGAAAGATCGTCGGCCTCGATGCTTCGGTGGTGGCCTCAGCCGGCGCGTACCCAGGTCTCGGCGCGATCTTGCCGACGCTCACCCAGATGATGGCGGTCGGCGTGTACGAGATCCCCAACGTGCGGTTCAAGGCCACCGGAGTATTGACGAACAACACGACCGTTGGTCCCTATCGCGGCG
>JADGON010000447.1 GCA_017882945.1 Acidimicrobiia bacterium
CGCGGTCTGAGGCCGGTGCAGCACCGTGACCTCGTCCCGCTTGGTGTCGAGGATCTCGTCGAGGACGCCCATCGCGTCCCGAGTCTAGGGTTCGGCCCATGACGATCTCCTTCCCTGATGGATTCCTCTGGGGCACCGCGACTGCTGCGCACCAGGTCGAGGGCGGCAACTGGAACAACGACTGGTGGCTGTTCGAGCACACCCCCGGGTCGGCCGCGAGCGAGCCCTCGGGCGACGCGTGCGATCACTTCTGGCGCTATCCCGAAGACATCGCGATGCTGGCCGATCTGGGCTTCGGTGCGTACCGCTTCTCACTCGAGTGGTCGCGCATCGAGCCCGAGGAGGGCGAGTGGTCGATCAGCGCGCTGGACCACTACCGGCGGATGATCGCAGCCTGCCGTGACAACGGCCTGCTCCCTGTCGTCACGTTCCATCACTTCACGACGCCTCGGTGGGCGGCCGCGGACGGAGGCTGGGACAACCCCGCGATCGTCGACCGGTTCGGTCGCTTCTGCGAGCACGCGGCCACGCATCTCGGCGCCGAGATCGGCATGGGGTGCACGATCAACGAACCGAACGTCGTGTCGCTCATCGGCTACCGGTTGGGCGCATTCCCTCCCGGCGTGAACGACCGCGCTGCGTACGACCGCGTCAACGACAACCTCAAGGCCGCGCACCGGGTCGGGTACGACGCCATCAAGGCGGGTCCCGGAGACTTCCCCCTCGGATCCTGCGTCGCCATGGGTGACTGGTGGTCGCCCGAGGGGTCGGAGGCGATGCTCGCCGACTTCCGGCACATGCACGAGGGCCAGCACCTCGACGCGGCGCGCGGTGACGACTACATCGGTGTGCAGGCCTACTCGCGCACCCGGCTCACCGAGCAGGGCAAGCCGTTGGGATCCGAGGAAGGCGTCGAGACGCTCGACATGGGCTACGAGTACTGGCCCCAAGCGCTCGAAGTCTCGATCCGCCATGCCGCCGAGGTGACGGGCTGCCCCGTCTACGTGACCGAGAACGGCATCGGGACCACGGACGACACACAGCGGATCCGCTACGTGACGGACGCGCTCGCGGGAGTGCGGCGTTGCCTCGACGACGGCATCGACGTGCGCGGGTACTTCTACTGGTCGCTCATGGACAACTTCGAGTGGGCGTTCGGCTACCGACCCCAATTCGGGCTCGTCGCCGTCGACCGGAAGACCCAGGCCCGGACGATCAAGCCCAGCGCCACGTGGCTTGGCGGCATCGCCCGCAACAACCGGCTGGACTGACCGCTCACGTCGACGGCTTCACCCTCCGATAACCCTCACACTTCGCTAACAACTGCATCATCGGAACTCGAGAATGTGATGGAACGGTGAGGCCATGGAAAAGGGGACCATCCTCGTCGTCGAGGACGAAGCCAACATCGCCGACCTCGTCGACCTCTATCTGGCTCGTGAGGGATACCGGGTCCTGAAGCAGGCGACCGGGTTGGGCGCGCTCGACGCGGTCCGGGACCATCGACCGCGTCTCGTCGTGCTCGACATCGGCCTTCCCGACATCGACGGCCTCGAGGTCTGCCGTCGCATCCGGGCGACCGCGAACCTTCCGGTGATCTTCCTCACCGCGCGCGGCGACGAAGTCGACCGCGTCCTCGGTCTCGAGCTCGGCGCCGACGACTACCTCACGAAGCCCTTCTCGCCCGCCGAGCTCGTCGCCCGCGTCAAGGCCGTGCTCCGGCGGGTCGACGGGGTGGCGCCCGCGGAGATCGTCCAGTCCGGCCGGGTCACGATCGACGGCGGTCGCCGCGAGATCCGCGTCGACGACCTGCCCGTCGACTTCACCACCAAGGAGTTCGACCTGCTCCGGTTCCTGGCCGAGCGTCCCGGGCTCGCGCTCAGTCGCCAGCAGATCCTCGACGGCGTCTGGGGCTACGACTGGTTCGGTGACGTCCGTACGGTCGACGTTCACATCGCCCAGGTGCGAAAGAAGCTCGGCGACGCGTCCGCGATCACGACGGTGCGCGGGGTGGGATACCGCATGGACAGCACGAGCCCCGCCCGGGCCTCGTGAGCGGGACGCGCCGGAAGCTCCGCACCCGACTCGTCCTCGCGATGGCCGGGATCGCGGTCGGCGTCCTGGTGATCACCGCCGTCACGACGATCGGACTGGCTCGTCGAACCGCGGCCAACACGGCCCAGCAGCAGCTCCAGGCCAAGGCGCCGCAAGTCGCACGCCAGCTCGACGAGCTCGGTCGGCGGCTCCGCAATCGGCGGGCCCGGGGCACCAACGCGCGAGCGTTGAGCCGCCTCATCGTGTCGACACTGCGCATCACGAACGGCGGTCTGGTCACCATCACACCCGACGGCCAGGTCACCGACGGGCTCGTCGGGCTCGGCAACGTCGTGTTCGCGAAGCCCCAGAACGCCTCGCTGCTCCAGCTCCCCCAGGGCCTGAGCGTCTCGGATGTGGACGCCCAGGCGCTTCTGGCCGGCCGCGAGCAGACCGGACGGGGCAACGGCGTCGTGTTCGTCGCTCTGCCGCTCACTCCCGGCAGTGGGGGGACCCCCGTGCTCCTCCTCACGCAGTCGTTCGAGAAAGACGCGACGCGCCAGGCGCGTGGCTTCTTCCTGATCGCCGCGCTCGTCGCGGTCGGTCTCGCCATCGTCGTCGCCGCGTTCGTCGCCCGCCGGCTGACCCGCCCGCTCGCCGCCATGGGCGACACCGCGCGGTCGATCGCCGCGGGAGACCTCGCGGCGAGGGTGGACCTCGGTCATCACCCCGAGGACG
>JADGON010000448.1 GCA_017882945.1 Acidimicrobiia bacterium
GCGTGGTGGTCCCCGCGCCTGAGGGTTGATTCGCTCGGTACCCTGGACCGTGTCGCTCCCGCGGGACCCCGCTGCCGGCTTCGCCTCGTTCGACGCGCTCCGTGAGGTGGCGCGGGGCTGCACCGCGTGTGGCCTGGCCGAGACCCGGACCCAGGTCGTGTTCGGCGTCGGCGACCCTCACGCCGAGCTCCTCTTCGTGGGTGAGGGGCCGGGGGAGCAGGAGGATCTCCAGGGCGAGCCGTTCGTCGGCCGGGCCGGCCAGCTGCTCACCCGGCTGATCGAGGGCATCGGCCTGGAACGCTCGGACGTCTACATCACGAACGTGGTGAAATGCCGCCCCCCGGGCAATCGGGACCCGCTCCCGGTCGAGATCGCGACCTGCCGCCCCTATTTGGAGGCGCAGCTCGACTTCATCGCCCCCACCGTCGTGGTCACCCTGGGCAACTTCGCGACCAAGCTCCTGCTCGACACGAAGGTCGGGATCACCAAGCTGCGGGGCCAGGAGTTCCCGTTCGGCGACGGTGCCGTCCTCATTCCCGTGCTGCATCCCTCGGCCGTCCTGCGCAACACCGGGGCCAGCCTCGCCCAGACCCGCGCCGACTTCGTGACGGTCAAGCGGGCACTCCGAGCCCGAGCGACCGCATGACCCCCCAACCTCCGAGCTTTGGCGTCACGTACCCACGTATTTCGTGGGTACGTGACGCCAACAGGGGGGTGGGGGTCTGATGGAGGTGTGCACGAGGTCGGCCGAGCAGACCGCGGCGCTGGGCGAACGCGTGGCCGACCTGCTGGTGGGGGGTGACATCGTCGTGCTCACCGGTGATCTGGGGACGGGCAAGACCGTGTTCGCCAAGGGGATCGGCCGAGGGCTCGGCGTGACCGAGCCGGTGGTCAGTCCGACGTTCACGATCGTGCGCGAGTACGAAGGACGGGTGCCGCTCCAACATCTCGACGTCTACCGCCTCGACCACCTCCAGGAGGTCATCGACCTCGGTCTGGACGAGCTGCTCGACGGCCACGCGGTGACGGTGGTCGAGTGGGGCGAGGCAGTGAGCGCGCTGCTCGGGCCGGACCGGCTCGAGGTCCTGCTCTCGGTGGCGCCACCCGAAGAGGCCGACGACGACACGAGGGTGATCGAGCTGCGCCCGGCCGGGCCGTCCTGGGCAGCTCGGCGCGCCGCCCTCGAATCGGTCCTCCGGGGCGCGGGCGAGCGCTAGTGCTGGTCCTCGCCATCGAGACCGCGACGCCGCGGGTGAGCGTCGCGCTCGGCCGCAACGGTGCCGTGCTGGGCGACGTGAGCCTGGACGGCGGTCGTCGCCACGCCGAGCAGCTCGTGCCGGCGATCAAGTACCTCTGCGACGAGCTGGACATCGATCTCGATCAGCTCGCGGCGGTCGCCGTCGGGCTCGGCCCCGGGCTCTTCACCGGGCTGCGGGTCGGCGTGACGACGGCCCGGCTCATGGCCCAGGCGCTGCGGATCCCGATGATCGGGGTCCCGACGCTCGATCTCATCGCCTACCCGCTCCGCCACACGAGCCGGACCGTCGTCTCGGTCGTGGACGCCCGTCGGAAGGAGGTCTTCTTCGCGTGCTACCAACCGGTGCCGGGCGGGGTGCAGCGCAGCTCCGAATATGAGGTGGGGACCCCCGATGGGCTCGCGGGCGAGCTGGAGGCCCGGGGCGAGGACGCGCTGCTGGCCGGTGACGGCGCGCTGCTCTACGCGGCGCAGCTCGGAGCGTTGGACCGGGTGGAGCTCGCGGGCCCCGGCGCCGCCCCGCCGAGTGCCGCGGCGCTGGTCGAGCTGGCGACCGCCCGGTACGAGCGCGAGGAGTTCAGCCTGCCGGCCGACGTCCATCCGCTGTACCTTCGCCGCAGCGACGCGGAGATCGAGTGGGATCGGAAGGGGCGGTAGTGGCGACGGAGCGACAACCGGAGCCGCTCACGGTGCACATCGTGGCGATGCGCCGCCGCTACCTGCGCTCGGTCCTGAACATCGAGAACCAGGTCTATCCACGGCCCTGGACCATGTCGCTGTTCCTGAGCGAGCTGGGCCTGCGGGGGACCCGGGCCTACTTCGTGGCGAAGGTCGGGCGCGACGTCGTGGGGTATGCGGGCCTGATGGTCTCGGTGGACGAGGGCCATGTCACCACGATCGCGGTCGACCCGGCCTGGCACCGCCACCAGATCGGGACGCGCCTCTTGCTCGCCGTCAGCCACGAGGCGATCGCCCGTGAGGTCAGCGCGCTGACGCTCGAGGTCCGGGTGAGCAACACCGCCGCGCAGGCGATGTACCGCCGCTTCGGCTTCACCTCGGTCGGCGTGCGCAAGGGCTACTACGCGGAGACGAACGAGGACGCGCTCGTGATGTGGGCCCGTGAGGTCGACACGCCGGCGCACGCCGCGCTGCTCGGCCGCATCGCGGAGGGCATCCGGGGCGAGACCATCAACGAGTCGGCCCGGCGCTGGTAGGCGGGGGAGCCGTGGTCGCGATCCTGGGCATCGAGACCAGCTGTGACGAGACCGCGGCCGCGATCGTCGACGACGGTCACGACATCCGCTCGAGCGTGGTGTCGAGCCAGGTGGACCTGCACGCGCGCTTCGGTGGTGTCGTGCCCGAGATCGCGAGTCGCGCGCACGCGGAGCTCGTGGGTGGCGTCGTGGCCGAGGCACTCGTCGAAGCGGGCGCGGACCTCACCGACCTCGACGCGGTCGCCGCGTGCCATGGGCCCGGACTCGCGGGCGCGCTCCTCGTCGGAGTGAGCGCGGCGAAGGCACTCGCGCTCACGCTCGACATCCCGTACGTCGGGGTGAACCATCTCGAGGCGCACCTGCACGCGGCGTGGCTCGAGGACCCGAGCGTCGAGCTGCCGCTCGCGGTGCTCATCGTCTCGGGCGGGCACACGATGGTCGTGATCGTCGAAGAGGACGCGCGCTACCGGTTGATCGGACAGACGGTCGACGACGCGGCCGGCGAGGCGTTCGACAAGGTCGCGCGGTTCCTGGGTCTCGGCTACCCGGGCGGGCCGGCGATCGACCGGCTCGCCCGCGAGGGCGACCCGACCGCGATCGAGTTCCCGCGGCCCATGCTCCACGACGGCTTCGACTTCTCGTTCTCCGGGCTCAAGACCGCGGTGCTCCATCATGTCCGCCGCCACCCCGACGTCGAGGTGCGTGACGTGGCGGCATCGTTCCAGGAGGCGGTCGTCGACGTGTTGCTGGCCAAGCTCGTCGGCGCGGCCGACGAAGCCGGTGCTCGCACTCTCGTGATCGGCGGAGGGGTGGCCGCGAACTCACGGCTGCGGTCGCGCCTCGTCGAAGCGGCCGAGGAATCCGGGCGGCCCGCGCTGCTCCCGCGCGTCGCGCTCTGCACCGACAACGGGGCGATGATCGCGGCCACCGCGTGGTGGCGTCTGCGCTCGGACGGCCCCACCCCGCTCGGCTGCGGCGCGTTCCCGTCGCTGCGTCTGCCGACCACGGACTGACTCGCCCTCGGCTCGCGGGGTTTGCGAGGGGGAAGGTCGGGTGTTACCTTCACTTAGCACTCCCAATCCCCGAGTGCTAATGGATCTGTAACCGGACTCGAGCCCGTCGTGGCCGTCCCAGGAGGCACCACATGAATCTTCAGCCGCTTGATGACCGCATCGTCGTCCGTACCGCGGAGGCCGAAGAGACCACGGTCAGCGGTCTCGTCATCCCGGACACGGCGAAGGAGAAGCCCCAGCAGGGTGAAGTGCTCGCAGTGGGCCCGGGCCGGCGCTCCGACGACACGGGTGAGCTCATCCCGCTCGACATCTCCGTGGGCGACACGGTCGTGTACTCGAAGTACGGCGGCACCGAGATCTCGGTCGAGGGCGAAGACCTGCTGATCCTCTCGAGCCGTGACGTGCTGGCCAAGGTCGGCGCGCCCGCCAAGGGCAAGGGCAAGAAGTAGCCCTGCAGTAACGATTGGGGCCCGAACGGCCCTTCCGAACCTTTTTTAACGAAGCGGCGCCTGCTACAGGCGCCGCTTCGTCGCGTCGAACAACTACTCGGAGCGAGCCACAGCCGGTGGCCCGCCGCCCAGAGGGGTTGGTATCAACGTTGAAGTCACGTAGAGTGACGATCCCGCCCGACAAATGGTACTCTCACCCCTTCTTGGCGGGTTCCACCCGAGGGGCACCGAACGGAAGGTTCCGTCCGTCCATGTCTGGACTACGCGCCGTGGCAGGCGAGGGTGCGTTGGCGCTCATGATCGAGGAGTCGAACTGACGTGGGTCTGCTCAAGTCTCGCAAGGA
>JADGON010000112.1 GCA_017882945.1 Acidimicrobiia bacterium
GAGCAGGCGGCGCAGACCATGGCTCACTTGTCATCGTCGGCCGGTCTCTGGTCGCGTTCCATGACTGGACGTTCCTCCTTGGGCCTGCCTTCTGTGCGGGCTTCGGGAACGGGCTCCTGCTCGGGTACTTGATGTACACGTCGGGGCTCGTGCCACGATGGATGGCTTGGTTGGGTCTGATCGGTGGACCCTTGGTCTTCGCTTCGGCGGTCGCCGTCTTGTTTGGGGCCTACGAGCAAGGATCCTCGTTGAATGGCCTCCTGACAATCCCGGAGTTCATCTGGGAGTTGTCCCTCGGCCTCTACCTCACATTCAAGGGGTTCAGGCCGTCTCCGATCCTCTCCCAGGATGGGAGCCCGGTCCTGCAGCAATCGTGATCGCTCGCCGTTGCCGCTCGGGCGATCGGCTCGATGCGTCCCCCGGGGGTGCCACTGCATCTGGCAGGCCACACTGATCTCGCCGGGCTGCTTGCACGTCCGACATCGCGACGGCCACCTCATCACCCCTTACAGACCGATGCGCCTCGACCGGCGCGTCCGCGAGCGATTCCTTGTCTCCACCAGCTGACGCGCGCCACCGTGCCGGATCGGGCGAGGGTCTCAGCCGGGGCGCCGGGCGGAGGTGCTCGGGAAGAGCGAGTTGGCGATGAGGGCGAGGCCCGTGATGTCGCCGACGTCCGAGTCGAGAGCGGGCACGTCGGCCAGCACCTCGGGAACGCGCGAGAGCTCGGCCCGGAGCTCTGCTTCGCGCTTGGCGACGACGGCGAAGTTCTGGAACGACTCGCCGATCGTCTTCAGCACCCGGGCGTCGCGAGCCGGGTCGGCGAGCGCCTCGGCACCGGTCTCGGCCAGCTGCGCACCGAGAGGTCCGGCTTCCCCGCAGAGGATCTCGGCGGCGCGGTCTCCTTCGGACGAGAGCAGGTACCGCGGCAGCGTCCGGTTCAGGATCAGCGCGCCGAGGTGGTAGTCGCGGCGCATGAGCTGATCGCAGAAGAACTCGGCTTCGTGCAACGGCGCGGACTCGAGCGTGGTGACCACCGCAAAGGTCGTGCGGCGATCGTGCAGGAGGCGCTCGACCGCGTTCGCCCGATCCACGAAGCCGCCGTACATCGACTGGAAGTTCAAGAAGAACTCCGAGATGTCCTGGAGGAACTGGCTGCCGAGCAGGCGGTCGGCCATCTGGTAGAAGGGCCGGCTCGCCACGTTGATCATGCGGGCCCCGCGCCTGCCGCCCACGCGGTACGGCATCGTCAGCCAGCGCAGGAGGCGACCGCCGAAGAACTCGGCCATCCGCTTCGGCGCGTCCAGGAAGTCGAGCGCGTTCCGGGTCGGCGGGGTGTCGATGACGATGAGGTCGAAGCGGCCGGTCTCGTGGATCTCGAACAGCCGCTCCATCGCGATGTAGTCGTGGCTCTGCACGAAGCGCGCGGTGATGTTCTCGTACATGCGGTTGTCGAGGATCCGGTAGGCGGTCTCCTCGTCCGGCGCGTGGCGGAGCACCAGCGCGTCCCACGATTGCTTGGTGTCGAGCATCGCGGCCCACAGCTCGCCGCGGACCTCGAGCCCGGCCGCCTTGAACGCCTCGGCCGGCACCTTCTTCTCGATGTTGCCGATCCCTTCGAGGCCGAGTGCATCGGCGAGCCGCTTCGCCGGATCGATCGTGAGCACCAGGACCTTGCCGCCGAGACGGCTCGCGGCACCGAGCGCGGCCGCGGCGGCAATCGTCGTCTTGCCGACGCCGCCCGAGCCACAGCAGACGACGATCTCCTTCGCCGCGAGCAGGGATTCGAGGCTGCTCGTGGTCACAGGCCGAGCTCGTTGCTGAGTGCTTCCGCCACCATTCGAGTTTCCCGCAGGCCGTGCGTGCGCGAGAAGAGGTAGGGAACGTAGAGCATCGGGAGATCCACTTCGTTGCGCAGCCGGCTCAGGTGGGTGGCACGCGTTCGGCGCAGCGAGACCGCAAGGCGCGCACCGTCGATGACAGCCGTCACTCCCGAGCCGGCGCGGCCCGAGAGGACCTCAGCCGGCCCGGGCTCGCAGAGCGCATCGAACGCCTCCTCGTCGGCGTGGGTGAACAGCTCGGGGAGCACCCGGTTCACGATCACCGCGCCGAGCGGGACGTCGATCTCCTCCCGCGCGCGACCCACGAGGTCGATGGTCTCCTCGACCGGCATCTCCTCGGGGGTGGCAACGACGTTCAGCGCAGTGAGCGCCGGATCGTCGAGGATGTCGGTCATCCACTCGGTCTGCGAGCGGACCGGGCCGACCGCGACAAGCTCACGAATCGCTTCGGGGGCACCGAGCTGGGAGATGATGTGCCCGGTGGCCGCGGCGTCGACCACGACGAGGTCCCAGTCGGCGCGACCTTCGAGCGCCTCGCGCACCTCCCAGCACACCTTGCCGATCGTGAGCACCTCCTTCACGCCGGGCGCGGCGGTGGCCACGAAGTCGAGAACGCGCGCGAGCGGACCGAGACGGCCCACGATCGGGACCCTGAGGTTGAGCTTCAGGTACTCGCGCAGGCTCGCCTCGGTGTCCATCGCGAGTGCGAACACGCCGGGATACACCTCGCGCGGCGAGAAGCCGACCGGGCGCGACTCGAACCGATCCGTGATGTTGCCCTTGGCGTCGACCTCGATGACCAGCACGCGCTTGCCGTGCTCCGCGGCGAGCAACGCCATAGCCGCGGTGATGGTGCTCTTGCCGACGCCCCCCTTCCCCGTGAAGAAGAGGAGGCGCCGCCCGAGGAGATCGGGCGAAGGCACTAGTGCACGCCTATCGGCCGAAGCCGACCCGCCGGGCGTCGTCGTCGTGGGCGATCTCGACGTACGCGATCTTGTCCAGCGGCACGCCGATGCGACGGCCCCGGTCGTCGTGCATCCAGAGCATGTGCGCGGACTCGGCCAGCGCCTTCTCGACGTGCGCGACGATCTGCTCAGGTGAGCTATCGATTTCGACCGTCAGCTCCTTGGGCGAGTAGACGACGCCGATCCTGACTTCCATGCGCGCAAATCCTTCGGTGGCGGGTAGCGCATCGTACCCGGGAGACCCGCGCGAACATGCGTCGTGTTCGCCGCCTCGACTTCGGACGGATTCTCACTCCCCGTGCTCATTGCCGCTGGTGGGGTCGGAATCGCCTGGCTCCTCGCTGCCGCGTCGATCTGGGTGGCCCGGCGGCCGCCGCACGTCGGCGGCGTCCCACCGACCATGGAGCTCGGCGCGGAGCCGCCCGCGATCGCCGCCCTGCTCTGCGACGACTACGAGGTCCGGACCGAGACCGCGCCGACGACGCTGCTCGACCTCGCGGCACGCGACGTGATCTCGCTCGAGGAGATCCAGCCGGGCCAAACCATCTGCCGGGTACCGACGTCGGCGAAGGCTCCGGCCGACCTCGCTCCGTTCGAGC
>JADGON010000449.1 GCA_017882945.1 Acidimicrobiia bacterium
AGCAGCTGGCGGTTCGGCAACCCGGTCAGCGGCTCGTGAAGCGCCTGGTGCGCGAGCTGCGCCTCGGCCCACTCCCGGTCTTCCCCCGTCGCGCCGGCCATGCGGATCACGATCGCGAACGTGAGCGCGCCGAGGAAGCCGACGGTCATCGCGGACGTCATGCGCATGAGCAACGGTGCCCATCCGAACCAGACGAGCGTCTGACCGACCGCGCACGCCACCAAGGACCATCCGAGCGCGGCGCGCCAGGTGCGCGCGCCGGACTGCTCCATGTCGGCGAACGCGGAGAACGCGTACGCCATCCCGAGCGCCGGTCCCCAACCGGTCAGGTAGATGACCGCGGTGACGCCGGCGACGTGCGTGGCGACCCGCGCATGCATCGCGGCCGTGCCCGGGCCGGCCGTCTTCCACCGTTCCACCAGCAGGGAGCTGACCGCCGTGCCTCCCAGCACGGCGACGAAGGCCCACGGCGGGACGTCCGCGATCAATCCGAACGCGCTGAGCCCGACCAGCGTGAGCATGGCGATCGGGACGACCACCGCGAAGACCAGCAGTCGCGGCGTCAGTCTCTTCGGTCCCTCCGAGACAGACGTTTCCGGCATCTCACCCTTGTCGACCCGAATTCGGCGGGGCTGAAGGCAGCCGTTTCACCGCTGAGGTGGGCTCCCCACGGTCGCCGCGCCCCAGCTCTCCGGGGTGGCGTCCCACCGGTGGGTGCTCGGCTCCCAGAGGTAGCCCTCGGGATCGGCGATGACCGCCTGCCGGAGCCCCCATGGCTGATCGGTTGCATGGTCGACCACGGATCCGCCGTATCGGGCAACCCGTTCTGAGACGTCGTCGACGTCATCCACGAAGACGAGGGTCATCATTCGCAGCGTGGCGCGGGTGACCGGCGCGGCGATCTCAGGCGCCGACCCGACGGCAAATCCCACGGAGATCACGGAGGTCCCGATCGCGAGCTCCGCGTGACCGATCCGACCGTCGGGCATCGTCAGCCGCAACACCTCCGTCGCCGAGAGCACTCCTTCGAGCCAGTGCACCGCGGCGGCGGGATCCCGGTATCGCAAGTACGGCACCACCCGCGGGTAGCCCTGGGCCGGATCGAACATGGTTGCCCTCCCTGCACGCGATCTCGATCAGGCGATGCTGTCAGTTCCGGACTCGATGCGCTCGGCGTGGGCGCGAGCGCGGGGTGCGGAATTCGGGCAACCTGTCGATCTGGAGGTTTCTGTTCGTCGTCGAGACGAGCCACGCACCCGAAACCCACGAACGACGAGGAGCAGCCCATGCGCTACGCACTGTTGATCTGCACGGACGAGTCGGCCGAGATGGCGATGAGCCCGGAAGAGGGCCAGGCCCAGTACGCCAAGTACATGACCTTCCAGGAGGAAGTCGGCGCCGCGATCCTCAACGGCGCTCGGCTGCGGCCCACCACGGACGCCACCACGGTCCGGGTCCGCGACGGCGAGGTCCTCGCCTCCGACGGCCCGTTCGCCGAGACCAAGGAGCAGATGGGCGGCTTCTACCTGGTCGAGGCCAAGGATCTCGACGAGGCCATCGACATCGCATCGAAGATCCCCGGCGCGCAGCAGGGCTCGATCGAAGTGAGGCCGATCTGGGACATGTAGACGGTGCGGACCCGGCCGACGTCGAGGTTGCGGTCGCCGCCGCGTTTCGCGACGAGTGGGGCCGGGTCGTCGCGACGCTCATCCGGGTGACGGGGGACTGGGATGTCGCCGAGGAGTGCACGCAGGATGCCTTCGCCCGCGCGCTCGAGACCTGGCCGCGCGACGGCGTCCCGCGGAGTCCGGGCGCGTGGCTCACGACCGCGGCGCGCAATCTCGCGTTGGATCGGCTGCGCCGCGCCGCGGTGGGTGCGTCGAAGCTCCAGCAGGTCGCGACGCTCGCCACGGAGGACGACTCCGACGATGCAGAGGAGCGCGACGTGATCGACGTCGACGACAGCGGGGTGGAGGACGACCGCCTCCGCCTGATCTTCACCTGCTGCCACCCCGCGCTCGGCCTCGAGGCGCGCGTCGCCCTGACGTTGCGGACGCTCGCCGGGCTCACCACGCCGGAGATCGCCCGCGCGTTCCTCGTGCCCGAGCCCACGATGGCCCAGCGGCTCGTGCGGGCCAAGCGCAAGATCCGCAACGCCGCGATTCCCTACCGGGTCCCGCCCGCGCACCTGCTCCCGGAGCGGACGACGGCCGTCCTCGCCGTCCTCTACCTCCTCTTCAACGAGGGCTACGCCGCGAGCTCGGGCGCGGATCTCGTCCGCGTCGACCTGTGCGCGGAAGCGATCCGGCTCGCGCGCACCCTCACCGAGCTCATGCCCGACGAACCCGAGGCTCTCGGCCTGCTCGCGCTCATGCTCCTGCACGACGCGCGCCGGGCCAGCCGGGTCGACGAGATCGGCGAGCTCATCACGCTCGAGGACCAAGACCGCACGCGCTGGGACCGCGAGGCGATCGAGGACGGCGTCGACCGCCTCGACGCCGCGCTTCGTCGCGAGCAGCCCGGTCCGTACCAGGTGCAGGCCGCGATCGCCGCGTGCCACGCGACCGCGACCACGGCCGCAGCCACCGACTGGGTCGAGATCGCCGCGCTCTACGGCGCGCTCGCGCGGATGATCCCGTCACCGGTGGTCGAGCTGAACCGCGCGGTCGCGATCGCGATGGCGGACGGCCCGGAAGCCGGGCTCCGTGCCGTCGGCGTGATCGAGGAGTCCGGCGACCTCGACGGGTACCACCTGCTCCCCGCGACCCGCGCCGATCTCCTCCGCCGGCTCGGCCGCCACGACGAAGCCGCCACGGCCTACCGCCAAGCCCTCGACCTCACGACGTCCGACGCGGAACGCCGCTACCTCCAGCGCCGCCTCGACGAGGTCGAGACGGCCCGCTGATCGGATTCAGCGGGCCACGAAGGGCTCGTCGAAGCGGTCGAGCCAGGATGTGATGCAGCCGACGAAGCGCTCGGGTTGCTCGAGCTGGGGGACGTGGCCGCAGCCTTCGAGCTCGACGAACGTCCAGTCGCGGCGCTTCTGCGCGACGGCCCG
>JADGON010000012.1 GCA_017882945.1 Acidimicrobiia bacterium
ACCCGATCATCTCCGGGTTCAACACCGGCACCCACGTCTACGGGCAGTTCCTCAAGGACTACCAGCCGACGGACTGGTGAGCCCGCACCCGGGGCTGTGCTCGAGGCTTCGTTGCGTCGAGGCCGGGCTAGGGGGCGCTGCGGGTGAAATCGAACGACGTCGATCCGACGACGGCCTTCGACCATGGCCGGGCGAGCTGGCGCAGGCGGCCACAAGCGTCCTCGCCCAGTGACTCGTAGGCGGGCAACGCGAGCATGTCGGTGCGGTCCTCGACCGCCTGGCGATTCGCCCAGCCCGCGTCCGTGAGCGTCTCGTCGTCGTTGAGCCAGCCGCGTCCTCGCAGGTTCTCGACCCCGGCCGACCACTCGTCGTCGGTCCAGCCGCGGGTGCCCTGCAGCGCGGCGCGTGGCACCTCGCCGGTTGCACCGTGCACGATCAGCGCCTCGATCCCGCTGATCCCGTCCGCGACGAGCGCGGCGATGTGACCGTCGCCGCGGAACTCTCGCAAGAGGCTCTGCGCATGCCAGAGGACGAGCACCGGGTCATCCGGCCAGTCGAGGGACGCGTGTGCCGCGAAGAGCGGTCGGCCTTCGACGTGCTCGGACGCGCGGAGTGCAGCGTGTCGAGCCAGCTCCGCGGCCTCGGCCATCTCGGGCCCGTCAGCCGCGTGGCCGAGAATCCGGCGGAGCGCGCGGTCCGCGGCGCGGAACCGAGCTTCGAGGATCGTCGACGGCGAGGCCACCGACCAGGCGCCGGGAATCGCGCGCCGCACGACCTCAGGACGGAAGTTGAAGAACGTTGCGATGACCACCTCGGCCGGGACCGGGCCCAGGGCCGCGGACCGGGACGCGAAGTACCCCATCTCGGGGGCCAACCCCGCCGCGGCGTACTCCTCGGGCGCTTCAGGCGCGAAGTAGATGAGGCCGTGCAGCACTTCGAGGGTCCGCCATGTCTTGCGGGCGATCACTGGTTCCATGGAGCGAACCTAGTCAGGGCCCGCCGCCACCGGGTACCAGCGCTACGGGGAGGCAACCGCGGCGGACGGTACCGGGGGGCGTCTCCTCACGATGCACACGTTCGACGAGTCCTGAGACTCGTGGGTGGTGCATCTGAACGGCGATCAACCCTCCGGGCGTGCGGCACACCGCGGACGTGACCGGCCCTGCACGTGTCTTTTCATCACCGCGGGCGTGGGCACCGAGCACCGCGCGCGCTCGCCGCCCCCACTACCCGTTCGAGGAGATCCGATCCGCCGTCACGAGCACCGCGGTGCGCCGCTCGGTCGCCATCACGCGGTCGTAGTCGTCCCAGTCATCGTGGGTCGCGCCGGCCGCGACGAAGATCGTGCGCAGCAACGCGGGGAGCTGCGCGGGGTCAAACCCCGGCTGCGGATCCTCAGGGCCGACGAGGATCGTGGCACCCTCGACCGCCACCCATTCCCATCCTGCGCGAAACACGACGTTCGCGTACGGCCGCCGGCGCAGGTGCTTCAGCTTCACGGCGTCGCCGCGCGCCACGAGCCCAACCACGTCGCCACCGTCGATCGGGTGTGACGTGACGCCCGCGTTGACCAACGACGCCTGCACCGTGCCGTTGGCGCGCGTCGTGCTCACGATCGCGAGCCCGTGGTCCGCCACGACCAGCCTTCGAACCAGTTCGAGATCAGCCACGGGGATCCTCTCAGCTCGCGGTGCGCAACTGCAGTGAAGCCGAGCCAGCCGTTGCCGGCAACGCCGGTCGCGGGAGGGGCCGGTGTGGCCGACGCCGAACCGGCGAGGGAGCGCACGGGCATCCTCGACCGCCTGCTCCCGTCGTCGACGGCGCGTGTCAGCCTTCTCGCCGCTCTTCGAGGGTCGCGGTGACGGCGACGGGGAGTCCGGACGCGTGCGGCATCGTGGTGAGGGGATCGACTCCGACTCGGGTGCTGGTCAAGCGTCCGGGGCTTTCGCGCTCGCGCCCGTGGGTGGCAGAGACAGCCCCGACTCGCACACTGGGATCGACCGCCACCGTCGCGGTGATGCGACCGTGCGCGCTCGTCACCGTCGCCGACTCGCCGTCGGTCACGCCCGCCGCGTGCGCGTCGTCCGGGTGCATGCGCACCACGGGCTCACGCCCGGCACCCGCGTACCGGACCGAGTTGCTCCAGGCCATCTCGCGTCTGGGGATCAGCACGAGGCCACGACCAGGCTCGACGTGGCCCGCCAGTCGCTCGAGCATCACGGGCGGTGCCACCTGCCACTGGCCACCGGGCAGCATTGTCTCGCGCACCCAGCCGAGCTCTTCGGGCACGTCGATGCCCCGAGGTCCCGCGGCGAACACGATCTCCGCTTCGACGGGCGAGTGAGCGAGCAATCCCGAGAGCACCAGCTCGTCGGTGAGCTCGTCGGGGTCGACACCGCCGAGCATGTCTCTCTCCATGTGACGCGCGAGCGAACCCAACGCCCACCAGACCGGGCGCCGCTCCCCCACGGGCTCGACCACTGCCCCCGTCGACTGCAGCCCTGAACGGACCGCGGTGAGCTCGGCGATCGAGAGGTCGGCCCGCTCGAGCTGGCCGGCCGCGGGCAGGACGTGGGTCGCCCGGTCCGTCAACTCGTTCGCCATGACGTCCATGACCGCGAGCGCGTCCAGCGATCCCAACGCGGCGCGCAGCCGATCGGGTTCGGGAAACGCGGTGATCGGGTTCCCACCCGTGACCACCAGCGCGCGGACGTTGCCCGACTCGATCTCGTCGACGAGCGCCACCGCCGGCATCTGCCCCGCAACCCGCAGCAGCTCC